>CAXNHQ010000062.1:0-5480 GCA_964202285.1 Rhodoluna sp.
TGTTGCACTACTTGAAGCACGCGACTTGCTGTTTGCAAGGTTGTTGCAATACAAAGCCTTCAAGGAAGTATCTGGCTGGTTTGCAACCCGAATTGAGATGGAAGCAACAAGAGTTGCAAGAGATGTTCCGATAGAAACCAGGTTCCGCGAGAGCACCCCGGAACTTGTTTGGACCATGACCCTAGAAGAGTTTCATATTTTGTCCCAAGAGGTATTCACCCCAAGAGAAATTCCTGGAATTGGCCTTACTCACCTTCACGCCCCAGCAGTTAGCATCAGAGAGCAAGCCGCCGAAGTAATTTTGCGCCTGAGAAGAGCCGGCAGTCTGACTTTTTTTGACCTGATTAGAGACGAACCAGACATGGCAAAAGTTGTAGCGAGATTCCTTGCGGTACTTGAGCTTTACAGGCTTTCCGCAATTGCTATGCAGCAAGACGGTCCCTTGGCCGATCTACAAATTACTTGGCAGGCCGACAACTTTGACGATGAACAACTAGCAACCCTGGGAGCAGATTATGACGCTTGATGAGAATCAAGGAGCCGAAAACACATTGCAAGAAGACAGCATTGAAGGAGCCCTCGAGGCGATCTTGATGGTCACCGATGCCCCTATCTCGCTGGTCGCACTTGCTACCGCTCTAGAGATTCCGGTGAATCAGGTGCGTGATGCGGTGAACAAACTGCGCGATGACTACGACGGCAAAGATGGCATGTCGGCGAGAGGTTTCGAACTAAGAGAGGTCGCGGGCGGCTGGAGAATTTACGTTCGTCAGAACTACGACTGGGCCGTGAAGATGTTTATCGCTAACGAAAACCCAACCAAGCTTTCGCAGGCTGCGCTGGAAACTCTTTCGGTAATTGCCTATAAGCAACCAATCGCCAGAGGGCAAATCGCCTCGATTCGTGGGGTGAACGTGGATTCGGTTGTTAGAACACTTACTTCCAGAGGGCTAGTAACTGAGTTGTATACCGATTCCGAAACTGGTGCCATCCACTACGGAACCACATCGTTGCTGCTTGAGCAGCTGGGACTTAACTCTTTGGATCAATTGCCACCGATTAGCCCGTACCTGCCTGATGTCAACAGCGATTTCAATGAGCGATAGGCAATCCACCGAGGGCATAAGACTTCAGAAGGTAATGGCCAATGCTGGGGTGGCATCGCGAAGAGTTTGCGAAGACTTAATTTCATCGGGGTCCGTGAAAGTCAACGGCAAAGTAGTAAAAGAACTTGGCACCAGGATTAATCCAGATGTCGATAAGGTCGTTGTAAAAGGCACCCCTATTCAGCTGGATGTATCCAAGGTGTACCTAATGCTCAATAAACCCGCAGGAGTAGTTAGCACCATGCAAGATGAGCATGGCAGGCCAGATCTGTCTCAGTATGCGCTCGATTACGACCGGATCTTCAATGTTGGAAGGCTGGATGTGGACACCACTGGTCTTCTGCTCATGACCAACGATGGCGACCTGGCCCACAAGTTAATTCACCCTTCTTTCGAAGTGCCCAAGACCTACCAGGCCAAGGTTCACGGTCAGATCACTCAGCCAGTTTTGAATCAGCTGCTTGCCGGCATCGAATTAGAGGATGGCCCCATCAAGGCTGATAAGGCCAGGTTCCTTTCGGCCTCGGGAAATCACAGCCTGGTTGAGCTTGAGCTACACAGCGGAAAGAACCGAATTGTTCGCCGTATGTTCGAATCCCTTGGTTTTCCTGTGGTGGCTCTTGTCAGACGGCAGTTTGGACCGCTACATTTAGGACATTTAAAGCTTGGCGCGGTTAGGCAACTGTCTAAAATAGAGCTCGGAGCAATTTTGAAAGCCGCAGACAAGAAAAGGACATAACCATGTCAGTTCGTGCCATCCGCGGCGCTATTCAATTAGATGTTGACGAGCGATCTCACCTAATCAAGTCCACAGCCGAGCTCTTGACCAAGATTCTGCACGATAACAACATCAACGAATCTCAATTGATCTCAATTCTTTTCACCGCAAGTCCAGATGTGACTTCGGAATTCCCTGCGCTTGCAGCAAGGGAGCTTGGCTTGGGGGACGTTCCGCTCATGTGCTTTGTTGAAATGGATGTCGCAGGGGCTATGCCAAGAGTTATACGAGTTCTTGTCAACGCCGAAATGGACACCCCGAGAAGCCAGATTCAGCATGTTTATCTTCGCGGAGCAACGGCTCTGCGCTTGGATTTGGCCCAGTGACCGAATCTAGATTGACTGGGCCAATCAAGATTGTTGGCACCGGCCTCATTGGAACATCCATTGGCTTAGCTCTCAGGTCAAAAGGCCTCGAAGTCTTGCTCGAAGACGCATCACCGGCGGTATTAAGCTTGTCAGTTGATTTCGGGGCAGGGAGCAAGTTCCAATCGGGTATCGAGCCACAACTGGTCGTTGTGTGCACGCCACCGGACGTTACCGCCCAAGTAATTGCGTCAGAGCTCCTAACTCACCAAAAGGCAACAGTTACCGACGTTGCAAGCGTCAAAGGTACAGTGCTAACTGCCTTAAAGAAGCAAGGGATAGAGCTTTCGAATTACGTTGGATCTCACCCAATGGCGGGCCGGGAACAAACCGGAGCTCTAGCTGGCAGGGGTGATCTATTCACTGGTAGACCCTGGGTTATCACTCCAAACGAAGAGTCATCAAAAGATTCAGTGTCGCTAGTTGAGGCCTTAGCAAACGATCTTGGTGCATCGGTAGTTTCGATGGATCCTTTTGAGCACGACAGGGCAGTGGCATTGGTTTCCCACGCTCCGCAAATCCTATCCTCTTTATTGGCAGCCAGGCTTGCTAGCGCTGATAGCGCTGATGTTTCACTTGCTGGTCAGGGACTTAGAGACACCACTCGAATTGCAGCGTCAGATCCCAAGCTTTGGATGCAAATTCTTTCTGCGAACAGCTCTGAAGTTTCTGATGTTCTAAAAAATGTGAGAGATGATTTAGATCAAATCCTTGAAGCACTGCAGGACACAACCAAGCCAGGGTCTCTTACAAGCATCGGAAAGCTTTTAGAGTCAGGGAATTTAGGTGTTGCCAAGATCCCAGGCAAGCACGGCTCGAGTGCAACCAAGTACGCGAAGGTCACGGTAATGATCGACGATAAGCCAGGAGAGCTGGCAAGGTTACTAACCGAGATTGGTGAAATAGGTATCAACCTTGAGGACTTAACTTTGGAACACGCTACCGGTGCTCAAGTTGGACTCCCTGAGCTGTTTGTACTTCCAAAATCTGAGGCGGAACTCGTGAAATCTCTATCGCAGCGTGGCTGGAAGATAGTGGGATGAGTGATCTAATTGTTGCCGTCGATGGGCCGGCGGGCTCTGGGAAATCCAGCGTATCCAAACAAGCTGCTAGGCAACTTGGCTTTGGATATTTGGACACCGGGGCAGGCTACCGAGCACTAACCAAGACCGCTCTCGACGCGGGGGTCGAACTAGAAAGTGTTGGAGAGCAAGACCTTTCTGTTTTGTTCGATTATTCAATATCCACTGATCCTGACAACTATTGGGGAAAGGTCGGCTCTCGTGAGCTAACCGAAGCTATTCGCACCCAAGAAGTTGAGCTAAACGTTAGCAAAGTAGCCGCCCAACCCAAGGTGCGATCTTTTATGAGAGAAATCACTAGATCTTTGGCGGCAAATTGCCCAAATAAGGGAATCATCGTTGAAGGTCGGGACATCACCACGGTTGTAATGCCTGATGCCAAGGTAAGGGTGCTACTAACAGCGAGCGAAGAAGTTAGACTCAATAGGAGATCACTTGATCTGCCAGGCAGCGTCTCCCTAGAGGCCCAACTTAGCGATCGAGACAAGAAGGATTCAAAGGTAGTTGATTTTCTAAATCCAGCACCTGGGGTGACCCTTCTAGATACCACCGAACTCGACTTCGAGCAATCGGTCAATGCCTTGGTTGATTTGATTAACCAATAACTGGCTAAGGAATACTGTCATGGAAGAAGATCAGCTCGACGAGCAAGCTCGAGCGGATGTGCTTCGCGGCTCCCTCAGCGACTACGAGCTAGACGAGGAAGACTTAGCCCTACTCGAAATTCAACTAGACGAAGAGGGATTCGAAGGCTATCTTCCAGCACTTCCGGTTCTCGCAATTGTTGGCCGACCAAATGTTGGTAAATCTGCTCTAGTGAACCGAATTCTTGGTCGCCGTGAGGCAGTAGTTGAAGACATTCCAGGGGTGACTCGGGACCGGGTTTCCTACAAAGCCGACTGGAACGGAAGGAAATTCACACTGGTTGATACCGGTGGTTGGGAGCCAAACCCTAAAGGAATTGACGCAGCTGTTGCCGCGCAAGCAGAGGTAGCAGTGGAGCTTTCGGATGCCGTTCTATTCGTCGTGGACGCGATGGTTGGCCCTACCGCTACGGACGAAAGGGTAGTGAAGATGCTAAGGGCTTCTGGCAAACCCGTGATCTTGGTTGCCAACAAGATAGACGACGCTAGACAAGAGCCTGAAGCTGCAGCTCTTTGGTCCTTGGGTCTTGGTGAGCCACATCCAGTTTCCGCGGTGCACGGTCGAGGGGTAGCGGACTTGTTGGATGCCGCAATGGCAACGCTTCCTGAGGTTTCCTCAGTTGCGGAGCAAGAATTTGGTGGACCAAGAAGAGTTGCCCTTATCGGAAGACCAAATGTTGGCAAGTCCTCGCTTCTAAATAAGGCAGTTGGCAAAGTCAGAGCCGTTGTTAGCGAAATAGCTGGAACTACCCGGGACCCAATTGACGAGCAAGTTGAGCTAGGTGGCAAGACTTGGAGATTTGTCGATACCGCAGGTATTAGAAGAAGAATCAAGTTAGCTCAAGGCGCTGACTTCTATGCCTCCCTCCGCACAGCAGCAGCCCTAGAGCGAGCTGAGGTGGCGGTGGTGCTATTTGACGTCACTGAGCCTCTAAGCGATGGGGACATTCGAATTGTTGATCTGGCTCTAGAGTCAGGCCGTGCTTTGGTACTTGCTTTTAACAAGTGGGATCAAATGGATGATGAGCGAAGAAAGTATCTCGAGCGAGAAATTGAGCAGAACCTCTCTCATGTTTCCTGGGCTCCACGGGTAAACATCTCGGCACTTACCGGGCGCCACCTGGAAAAGCTCGTTCCTTCTTTGGAGGTTGCACTGCACAGCTGGGACCTTCGAATTCCAACTGGCAAGCTCAACACTTTTATCCAAGAGCTAGCCATGGAGTTTCCGCACCCGGTAAGGGGAGGAAAGCAACCAAGAATCTTGTTTGCCACCCAGGCTTCAACTAGGCCACCCAAGTTCATCCTGTTTACAACAGGCTTTTTGGACCCTCAGTATCGAAGATTTATCCAACGAAGACTTCGCGAGAGCTTTGGCTTTGAGGGAACCCCGATTGAGATCTCCATGAGGGTTCGAGAAAAGCGCAAGCGTTAGGCAACTGAATTCCCATGACTATAGATAGTGTCATTTCCACTTCCCTCTGGATGATTATTCCTCTTGGGCTCCT
>CAXNHQ010000063.1:0-5455 GCA_964202285.1 Rhodoluna sp.
TCGACATCGCCTCCTGGAGCGCCGAAGCACGCAGAAGGTGTGACGCGAACCACCGAACCACCGAGGGAAACCACGATGTGCTTGAACTTTGAGTTTCTGCCAAGTTTTGCAAACTGCGCGGATGAGTGGATTGACTTAGTGTTCCACTCCTGAATGCTGACCAGAGTCAAAGTTGCCTCGTCATCAACAATCACTTCGACGTTTTCAGACAACACAGCGTCACCACGATGCTCAATAACGATTGTCGAGCTTGATCCCTTTGCTGCGTGAACTATGACATGCAAGGCAGAGGGGTCTGCTACCAGCGATTGAATCTGAACGGTTGATGGATCCTTTAGTAAGGCGTCCTTTGGCACGGCGATTAGGTAGGCAGCCTTTGCCGCTTCCCAGCCTGCTGCCGATACTCGATCTTCTGGAATACCGGCAGATCCAAATAGTGCATGGTCTGATTCAACCCAAGAGGTCTCAACACCATCTGCGGTGATTGCGGTTATGTCACCCGAAAACTCATCGAGGCCTGCTTGGTCTAATCCGCCGAGCTCGCTCGAACCGATGTAGCGCCACTGCTCCTCGCGAGTTGAAATCTCTGAGAAGTCCTCGAGTGTTGTTGATTTGACTCTTTCCGAGCGTGTTTGTATCGGTACACCGAAGCCATGAGAATGCTCTGACAATCCATGCTGGATTGTCTTTGAAGCGCCTGTCACTATCCGACAGCCCCTTCCATTTGCATCTCAATAAGTTTGTTTAGCTCAAGGGCATACTCCATTGGTAGTTCTTTAGCTATTGGTTCGATGAAACCGCGGACAATCATGGCCATGGCCTCGTCTTCTGCCATACCTCTGGACTGGAGGTAGAACAACTGCTCCTCGCTCACGCGGGAAACTGTGGCCTCGTGACCCATGGAGACATCATCTTCGCGAACATCAACGGTCGGGTATGTATCGCTTCTGGAAATGGTGTCAACCAGCAACGCGTCACAGCGAACTGTGTTTGCGCTGTGATGTGCTCCAGGATTTACTCGAATCTCGCCACGGTAGGAAGTTCTTCCTCCTCCGCGGGCGATGGATTTTGAAACGATTGATGAAGAAGTGTGTGGAGCAAGATGAATCATCTTGGCACCGGCATCTTGATGTTGGCCTTCCCCTGCAAATGCAACCGAAAGGGTCTCTCCTCTTGCGTACTCTCCGGCAAGAATCACCGAAGGATATTTCATGGTTACCTTGGAGCCGATGTTGCCATCAATCCATTCCATGGTGGCACCTTCGTGGGCGATAGCTCGCTTGGTCACGAGGTTGTAAACGTTGTTCGACCAGTTTTGGATGGTTGTGTATCGAACTCGGGCACCTTTTTTAACAATGATCTCAACTACCGCTGAGTGTAAAGAGTCGGACTTGTAAATTGGCGCGGTGCAGCCTTCGATGTAGTGAACGTAAGAGTCCTCGTCGGCAATGATGAGGGTTCTTTCAAACTGACCCATGTTCTCTGTGTTAATGCGGAAGTAAGCCTGAAGCGGTATTTCTACGTGCACGCCCTTTGGAACGTAAACAAATGAACCACCAGACCAAACAGAAGTGTTCAACGCTGCGAATTTGTTGTCGCCGGCCGGAATTACTGTTCCGAAGTACTCTTTGAAGATCTCTGGGTGCTCACGCAAAGCCGTGTCAGTGTCCAGGAACAACACACCCTGCTTTTCGAGCTCCTCGTTTATCTGGTGATAGACAACCTCTGACTCGTACTGGGCGGCGACGCCGGCAACAAGGCGCTGTCTTTCTGCTTCCGGAATTCCCAGTTTTTCGTAGGTCGATTTAATCTCATCTGGAAGATCTTCCCAGCTCTGCGCTTGCTTCTCCGTCGAGCGTACAAAGTACTTGATGTTGTCAAAATCAATTCCTGATAGATCTGCACCCCAGGCTGGCATTGGCTTTTTAAGGAAGTACTCGTAACCCTTGAGGCGCATGTCCAGCATCCACTCAGGCTCGCTTTTTAGCCCCGAGATGTCCTTTACAACTTCTTCGCTGATACCTCGTTTGGCAAAGGCCCCAGCGTCGTTACCATCAGACCAGCCGTACTCGTAGTTGCCGAGGCTATCTAGCTCGGGGCGGTCAATGATGATGTCGGACATTTTGCTCCTTATTGTAGATATCTAGGTCTAACCCACACTTGCAACCAGGCATTCCCACGGGGAACTTAATGCGAAACTGGAAGTGTCATAAGTTTACCAACATTGCCTCAATTTGCATCAGTAGACGGGAAATTCTGGTTGATTCAGCCATTTAGAACCATTCTTGCGCCAGCAAGACTGCGTGCGTACGCCTGGGCCTCACTGGCCAGTCAGATTCTTATCGTGGTTACTGGAGGTTTAGTTCGCCTCACCGGCTCTGGGCTTGGCTGCCCAACTTGGCCAAAGTGCACTGATGAATCTTTTGTCTCCGTTCCAGAGATGGGCATCCACGGGCTTATTGAGTTTGGCAATCGCTTGTTGACTTTCGCTCTTGTGATCATCGCGGGCCTTACCTTCATCGTTATTCGACGCACTTCCAAATCTCTTCGCTATGGCCTTACATGGCCTGCTGTTTTGCTCGTTCTAGGAATAGTTGCTCAGGCGCTACTTGGCGGCGTGACGGTGCTTATGGAATTGAACTCTTGGGTTGTTGGCGCACACTTTCTGGTCTCAGGAATTCTGATTAGTATCGCCTCTGTCTTAGTGTGGCGGGTCTATTTACCAAAACACGAGCCGATTAGCTACAAAGCGGTGTTGCTCGCTTGGCCAATTCTTATTCTTGGTTGGGCCACGGTAATTGTTGGAGTGGTTGTCACTGGGGCCGGGCCGCACGCCGGAGACGCAGAAACCCCGCGAAATGGATTTGATTTGGAAACATGGCAGCACTACCACTCTTGGCCCGCATACGTTATGACAGCACTGACCTTAGTAGCGCTGGTTCTGGTTTGGAGGAGCTTGGCGGTGAACAACCTCCAGAACCCGGCTGTGAAATCCCTTGGATTACTGCTTGTCGTTGCCACCTTGCAAGCAGTTATTGGTGTTATCCAGTCCAACACAGGTGTTCCAGCCTTACTTGCTGGTGTGCACATGCTTGGAGCATCACTGATAATTTCGCTACTTACATTCCAACTGCTAGCTCTCCGTTCAAAATTTGAACGGCCTGAAGGATCAAGATGAGCAGGATCTTCTGGTTTCGAAAGGACTTGAGGTTACAAGATAACCAGGCTCTGTCATCCTGCTGCGAAGCTGCAAAATCCGACGAGAACCAATCCGTTCTAGCTTGCTACGTGTATCAGAAAGATCATTTCGAAAAGCTATCTGGCATTAGGCAGCACTCGCTGTCAGCATCATTGGCGTCGCTATCTTCATCCCTTGGTGGTGCTCTTTTGGTAACCGAGGGTGATGTTGCTAGCGAAATTGTTCGGCTTGCTAAGGAGCATGAAGCCATGTACGTTCACGCGACCGAGAGCTTTGATCCAGAAGGGATAGCACACCAGCAAGAAGTTGCCACCGCTCTGTTAGCCGTAGGTAAGGAATTGATTCTTGAAGGCTCAAACTACGCCGTGAAACCTGGCTCAGTAGTGAAGCCCACGGATGGCACCCCATACCGCGTTTACACGCCGTTCTACAAAGCTTGGTTCGACATCGGTTGGTCACAGCCCTATAAGTTGCCATCTGGTGTCAACTGGATACAAAGTGCCAAGAAATCCCACATTCAGCCAACCAAGGATTCTCTATTTGATGTTCGAGCCGGAGAGGATTATGCCCTTGAGACATTCGAGCGCTTCAAAAAGCGCGCTCTTTTAGATTACTCCGAGAATAGAAATCGTGCGGATCTGTCAGGGACATCAAAACTTTCACACGCACTGGCTCACGGAGAAATCCATCCAAGAACCCTACTTGCAGATCTCCGAGATACCCCAGGGCACAATGTGTTTAGAAAAGAGATTGCTTGGCGAGAGTTTTACGCTGACGTGCTGCTAAGAAACCCACACACAGTAACTGATTACTATGTTCCAAGATTTGCGAAAATGAGATATGACCAGGGGAAAGAAGCTGAACGCAAATTGGAGCTTTGGAAATCTGGAAAAACAGGCTTTCCAATGGTTGATGCTGGCATGCGACAGCTAGCTCGTGAGGGCTGGATGCATAACCGAGTGAGAATGATTGTTGCGAGCTTTCTGGTCAAAGATCTGCATCTTGAGTGGCAAATTGGTGCTGATTGGTTTGAGAAAAGTCTGTCCGATTTTGATCCGGCTTCAAACTCTCACGGATGGCAATGGACGGCTGGGTGCGGAACTGACGCCTCACCCTATTACCGAGTTTTCAACCCAATGCTGCAAGGGTACAAATTTGATCCCGAAGGAAACTATGTCCGTAAATACATCCCTGAGCTAGCTCATTTGCCTGGCCCCGAAGTGCACGAGCCTTGGCTGCTGGTTGATGGCTTAGTCAACGGATATCCAGAACCGATGCTTGATCATTCAACCGAGCGTGACGAGAGCCTTCGCAGGTTAGATGAAATCAAAGAAAAATAGCGGATCTAGGGCGATAGCAATAAACAGCACAGTCAAGTAGGTAATTGATCCATGGAAGAGCCTCATTGGCTTGGTAATCTCACCTATTTTGGCTTCGGCGTTAAGGCGATTTGATTCCAACAAGAAAAAGACTCCTCCCAGAAGCGCGGTCGCGGCATAGATTAAGCCCATATCACCGATAGGAACTAGAAGTATGGTCGACGCAACTAGAGCCCAGGCGTAAAGAAGAATTTGCACGCCGACGGCTTTGTTATTGCGCACCACTGGAAGCATTGGAACTCCAGCTTCGTTGTATTCGGTCTTGTACCTAAGAGACAGTGGCCAGTAGTGCGGTGGGGTCCACAAGAAAACGATTAGAAACAGTACCCACGCGGTGGCGTTTAGCTCACCCGTCACCGCGGCCCAACCAATCAGAACTGGCATCGCACCCGCTGCTCCACCCCAAACAATGTTTTGCGGTGTGCGTCTTTTCAGAAGCAATGTGTAAACAAAGACGTAGAACAAGATTGCGGCTAAGGACAAAGATGCTGTCAGCCAGTTAACTAACAGCCCCAGCCACGCGACGGATCCCGCACCAAGTAGCCAAGCAAAAATGTAGGCTTCCTTCGCCGAAAGCTCCCCAGTTACAAGAGGCCTCGATTTGGTTCGACCCATAATCTTGTCGATGTCGCGATCAATGTAGCAATTGAATGAATTTGCGCTACCTGCACTCATAGCCCCACCCAAAACAGTGGCGATAACTAGCCAGGGGTCAGGAATGCCTCGTTCGGCGAGGATCATGGTGGGAACAGTGGCAATCAACAACAACTCAATAACTCTGGGCTTTGTCAGGGCAAAGTAGGCCTTCGCCTTTCGCCAAAAACTATGTCTTAGGGCAGTTTTTTCTAAGGTTTGAGAACTCATGATTTGTGTTAAG
>CAXNHQ010000064.1:0-5356 GCA_964202285.1 Rhodoluna sp.
ATCGACAATTTGCCGAAGTAGGTCAGGCTGATCAACGAATATGCCCTGCAGGCCACTTTCTGCCACCTTGCCAAAATACTCATCGACACTTGCCTTCGATTCCTCGGCTCGAAGGGTCCAGCCATAAATCATCAATCCGGCTGCTTTAGCTTCATCAATAAGGCCATTGTCTATCGTGTGATTTCCCGAAGCGTCAAGATCCAACGCGAGGGCTAAATCAACACTGATGCCATCAAAACGATCAGCGATTCGATTCAAGTAGTCATTGGGCACCTTGGTAAGTCCGGCTGGCAACCTGGCTTGCTCGGTTAGGAAAACGTACTTTTTATCTGGCCCACAATCACTCTTGAGGTGTTCTAGCATCTTTTCGTCGAAGGTTTCGATGACAATCGATATTCCGCGCTCTTTCCAGTCTGAGCTATCTAGCTTGCTAGCAAGGATTGTGGCCATGTTGATGCCATTTTTCATAAAGTACATACCGTGCTTGATTTCGATTACCAAAGTTTTGCCGTCCATGAAAGAACAGGACAACAGATCATCAATCGTCGGGATTAGAAATTGACCATCAAATTTGGCGCTACCAGGTCTTATTTCAGGAACTCGTTCAATGGCTCGAAGTTCTGAAAGTTCTTCAAGTTGGTAATCCTCGCTAAACCAACCAGTTTCAGTTAGTCCATCTGAGTAACCAGTGGATTGGGTTCCTTGAAATTTTGCCAAAGATGCCACATTCGTTGTTCCGTTTAGCCAATTCTCGTGACGGATGATTAGTTCTCCATCTTTGGTGGGAACTAAGTCGCACTCGACACCATCTGCGCCTTGACTAATTGCAAGCTCAAAAGCCTCAATAGTGTTCTCGGGTCTGTAACCGCTGGCACCACGATGACCAAAAACTAGCGGCTTCAAGAAACTACTCCCACTCGATGGTGCCAGGCGGTTTGGAGGTCACATCGAGAACGACGCGGTTTACGCCTTCAACCTCGTTGGTAATTCGGTTCGAGATTTTTGCCAACAAATCGTATGGAATCCTGGTCCAGTCGGCGGTCATGGCATCCTCACTCGAAACCGGTCGCAAAACAATCGGGTGACCATAACTTCGGCCATCACCTTGCACCCCAACCGATCGAACATCAGCCAACAGCACGACCGGGCACTGCCAAATTTCTTGATCCAATCCAGCAGCAGTTAGTTCAGATCTAACAATCGCATCTGCTTTACGAAGTAGATCAAGTCTTTCTTTGGTAACTTCGCCGACGATTCGAATTCCAAGACCAGGCCCTGGGAACGGTTGACGTTGAACAATCGGTTCTGGAAGTCCAAGTTCCCGACCGATTTCACGAACTTCATCTTTGAATAGAGTTCGAAGTGGCTCGACTAGTTCAAATTTCAAATCTTCTGGCAAACCACCAACGTTGTGGTGTGACTTGATTCCAGCAGTTGCGCCGCCTCCGGACTCCACTACGTCTGGGTACAAAGTTCCCTGGACCAAAAACTTGATTTCTTCATTGGCAGAGCTTGCCTCTTTCATCAGGTCGGCTTGGGCTTCCTCGAATGCTCTAATAAACTCTCGCCCAATAATCTTGCGCTTGGTCTCAGGATCGGTTACTCCTCTAAGGGCAGTTAGGAATCTCTGTTCGGCATTTACAGTGACCAGTCTGATTCCGGTGGCCGCAACGTAGTCACGTTCAACCTGTTCAGCCTCACCTTCGCGAAGAAGTCCATGATCCACAAAAACAGCAACCAGTTGGTCCCCAACAGCTTTGTGAACCAGGGCTGCCGCAACAGCGGAGTCCACTCCCCCAGATAGACCACAAATTACTCTGCCAGAACCAACCTGCTTCTTGATTTTTTCAACCTGCTCAGAAATAACGTTGGTTGAATTCCAGTCCGGTGCAATTCCTGCAGCGTTATGCAAAAAGTTCTCTAAGACATTTTGCCCAAACTCAGAGTGCTTGACTTCGGGATGCCACTGGACTCCGTAGATTTTTCTTTTCGAAGAAGCAAAGGCGGCTACTGGGGTTGTGTCGGTTGAAGCCAAAACCTCAAAACCTTCCGGAGCTTTAACAACCTGATCACCGTGGCTCATCCAACATGTTTGCGCACCAGGCTGACCTTCAAGAATCTCGCCAGCGGAGGAAACTTTGAGCTCGGTTGCTCCGTACTCGCGCTTTCCAGTTTTATCGACTTGTCCGCCTAGTAATTGAGCCAAAGTTTGAAAGCCGTAGCAGATTCCCAGAATCGGAATACCAAGATCTAAAATGTCTGCATCTAACTTCGGTGAACCAGCTTCATAAACACTCGAAGGCCCGCCAGAAAGAATAATTGCCAACGGGTTCTTGGCTCCAATTTCTTTGGCCGAAATGTCGTGGTGAACTATTTCAGAGTAGACACCGGCTTCACGAACTCGCCTTGCGATGAGCTGGGCATACTGAGCCCCAAAATCAATGACTAAAACTGGCCGGTTAATTCTTGCCTCCAGAAATTGATTGCGATATCTGCTTTTGAGCAACATCGGCGTAGTACTTCTCAGTGAAGAATGATAGGAAGGGGACTATGCCACCTGCTGCAATTATCAAGAATCTTGTAAAGCTCCAACGCATCAGAGTCCAGAGCCTAAAGTCCGCAAACAGATACAAGACATATAACCAACCGTGAACTACCAATATCGCAACGGTCAGACTCAGGCCTGTTTCAGGCATTCCTTCACCTTCGTTGAGATATGGCTCTGCTGTCAAGAATCCATTTGGACCAAAGATCCAAAGGTCATAGCCAATAAGGCTGCCGAAGGAAACTACCTCTAGCCTTCGAAGCCCCCAGGTGGCCATAAGAAGAAGTAAGAAGATGCCGGTAATGAAAGAAGAGACCTTGTATAGCTTCAACGCAGACACAATTGCCGGCACTTGAAGCTGATGAATTGGTCTTGGCATAACCCAAGTTTACTTGCTTGGGAGCACCACTACTTTGATGGCTTCTCCGCTCAGGACCGCTTCAATTCCCTTGACCACATCATCAAGACCTACTCGGGTTGTGATCAAATCAGCGACCTTCACTTTGCCTGAGGCGATTAGCTCTAGGGCCTGTCTATTGTGTGAGGGGCTGGAACCGTTGGCTCCCATGAGCATTAGCTCTTTGTAGTGCACTAGGTTCGAGTCAGCCTGGATCATGGGCTTGTCCTTAGGCAGCCCTCCAAAGAAGCTAACTCTTCCACCTGGTCTTGCCATCTGAATTGCCTGCTCTTGAGCTTGCCCCGATGGCGCAGCGGTAATGATCACGCTGGGTCCCTTGCCGTCGGTTTCAGACTTGATTATCTCGGCTAAGTCTTCCGTTGACATGTCAATTGCACGATCGGGCTTTACAACATCAGCGGAAAGCTTAAGTCTTGAACCGTTGATATCCGCCAAGAAAACTTTTTTGGCTCCGAGTGCTCTTGCTAAACGTACGTGAAGGCAACCGATTGGGCCTGCACCCATTACCAAAACTTCGTCACCGACACCTACCCGGACTAGTTCTTGCGCGTTTAACACACAGGCAAGTGGTTCAACTACTGATGCCTCTTCGTAGCTCACGCCATTAGGGATGTGGTTTAGTCCATCCACTCGAATGACCTCATCGGGAACAATCATGAATTCCGCAAATCCTCCAGGAAATTGATATCCCATAGAAAGCTGATTTGGGCAAATGGTCATTTTGTCCGCAAGGCAGGCCCAGCACTTTCCACACGGAATAGCTGCAATCACCTGAACCCGGTCGCCAACATTAACGGATGACACTTCGCTGCCAACTTCAACAACCTCACCGGCAATTTCGTGGCCAATAATCTGAGGTGGCTCCAAGCGAGGGTGGCCGTGATTAAAAATTTTGGCGTCAGTGCCACAAGTAGCGCAGGCGTGAATGCGAAGCTTTACTTCCTTGGGTCCTGCAGTTGGCTCTTCTACCTGCTCAACTTTAAGATCCTGGGGCCCCCGGTAAATTGCTGCCTTCACTTCTGTTGCCTTTCTATGCGTTTACTAAATCAAGTATTTCTTGTTCTGAATTCGAACTCATGAGCTTGCTATAGGAATCTTCATCCAGCAGTTTGTCTGCAAGGTTTCCAAGTAGCTCCCCGTGCTCGTCTCCTTTGGCTGCGATTCCAATGCAAAGCCTTACCTGCTCACCTGCCCAGTCAACTGGATTCAAAAATCTCACAAAAACCAGCTGGGTAAAATTCACATACTTGCGGGATTCATCGGTGCCGTGAGGCAAAGCAACGCCTTCCCCCATGAAGGAGGAGATGATTGCTTCTCTTGCCACCATCGCGTCCAGATAGTCGGGGCTAACTGCCCCAAGTTCTTGTAGGACAGATCCGCACAGGCGCACGGCCTCCTCTTGCGAGGAGGCCGTGGCGTCTAAGCGAATTCCGGCCAAAACAAGAAGGCTACTCATCTGAAATGAGTTCACCCTCCAGTATTGCGTTGACTACACTCTGGATCTTTGGGTCACCCAGGAACATGTCAAACACCACAACAGGGGTGTTTGGCATTGCCTGTTTGGCCCGCTGACCCAATCCTCGATGACACAAAACCAAATCTGGGTTTTCGTCCTCAAGTTGATTTACGGGTGAGTGAGTTACGACTACGTCATGGTCTTTGAGCGTCTTTGCCAATTGCTTGGCAATCATGACACTCGAACCCATGCCGGCTTCGCAAGCGATTACTAACCGCTTGACTTTAGCTCCGGAAATTGAAGTCATGGCTAGTTAGCCGTTCTTCATCTTCTTGGACTTAGCCTGTGCTCCGGCTAGGTCTGCGTAGTCATCCTGCTTGCCAGTTTTTAGCAATACCCAACCAACAGCAAATGATGCTGCTGTTGCAAGGGTGATTCCCAAAATTACTCCCAGGTGGTTTCCCGGAGGGGTAACTGCTAGCCAAGCGAAGATTGAACCTGGTGATGGTGTTGCTACCAGTCCAGCTCCAGTAACCATGAATGTTCCCACTCCAGTAGCACCACCAGCGATAGCTGCCAAAATCATCTTTGGCTTTAGTAGTACGTAAGGGAAGTAGATCTCGTGGATTCCACCAAGGAAGTGGATAACGATTGAACCAGGAACTGATCCGCGAAGAACCTGAGGACCTGCAAGCCAGAAAGCTAGCAAGATTCCAAGTCCAGGACCAGGGTTGGTTTCGATCATGAATGCAATTGACTTACCAGTTTCGGCAGCCTCAACAACACCCAGTGGAGCCAAAACTCCAAAGTTGATGGCGTTGTTTAGGAACAGTACCTTCGCTGGCTCCACAAGTATTGAAGCAAGTGGTAGCAATGAACTGTCGACTAGGAACTTAACTCCCGCACCCAAGACATTTGAGATTGCGGTTACAGCTGG
>CAXNHQ010000065.1:0-5275 GCA_964202285.1 Rhodoluna sp.
GCAGCAATTGCTTCTTGCTGACCGATGACGCGCTTGTGTAGCTCATCTTCCATAAAGATCAATTTCGCGCTTTCTTCTTCAGTTAGCTTGAATACTGGAATACCGGTTGCCTGAGCTAGAACTTCAGCAATAAGTCCTTCGTCAACGACTCCTGCAGCTGCAACGTTTCCTTTGCGGAACTGCTTTTCTAGTTGAGCTCGTTCTCCGATAAGTTTCTTTTCCTCATCGCGCTTCGAGGCAGCTAGTTCAAAGTCCTGGTTCTCGATTGCCTTTTCTTTTTCAACTCTTACTCCGACAATTCGCTCTTCGATTTCACGAAGCTCTGGTGGAGAAGAAAGAATTGAAAGTCTCAATCTGGCTCCTGCTTCATCCAGCAAGTCAAGTGCCTTGTCTGGTAGGAACCTGTCGGTTACGTATCTGTCTGAAAGTGAAGCAGCTGCAACAATTGCGCCATCGGTTATTGAAACTTTGTGGTGGGCTTCGTAACGGTCACGAAGACCTTTCAAGATGTTTATGGTGTGTGGCAAGCTCGGTTCGTTTACCTGAACAGATTGGAATCTGCGAGCTAGCGCTGCATCTTTTTCAAAGTGCTTGCGGTATTCGTCCAAAGTCGTTGCACCAATTGTCTGCAACTCTCCGCGAGCCAGCATCGGCTTCAAAATTGATGCGGCATCGATTGCACCTTCAGCGGCACCGGCGCCAACAAGGGTGTGGATCTCATCAATGAAAGTAATAATGTCTCCGCGGGTGCGAATTTCTTTGGTTACCTTCTTTAGTCTTTCTTCAAAGTCACCACGGTAACGGCTACCGGCAATCAAGGAACCAAGATCTAGGGTGTAAAGCTGCTTACCCTTAAGAGTTTCTGGAACGTTTCCTTGAACGATGGCCTGTGCCAATCCTTCAACAACTGCGGTTTTTCCAACTCCTGGTTCACCGATTAGAACTGGGTTGTTCTTGGATCTGCGAGAAAGAATCTGCATAACGCGTTCAATCTCGCGTTCACGACCGATAACTGGGTCGAGCTTTCCTTCGGCAGCAGCCTGAGTTAGGTTCTTGCCGTACTGGTCAAGAATCTGTGAACCCTTTTGCGGAGCAACTTGCTCGCCGCCAACCTGAACGGTTTCTTTACCTTGGAATCCAGAAAGCAATTGAATCACTTGCTGGCGCACACGGTTAGTGTCTGCTCCTAGGCGAGTAAGCACCTGAGCTGCAACACCCTCGCCTTCGCGGATAAGACCCAAAAGCAAGTGCTCTGTTCCGATGTAAGAGTGACCTAATTGAAGTGCTTCGCGAAGCGAAAGCTCAAGAACTTTTTTGGCGCGTGGGGTAAATGGGATGTGACCAGATGGAGCTTGCTGGCCCTGGCCAATAATTTCCTGAACCTGATCGCGAACGGAGTCGAGGTTGATTCCAAGAGACTCGAGAGCCTTAGCGGCGACTCCTTCTCCCTCGTGAATAAGACCCAAAAGAATGTGCTCGGTACCGATGTAGTTGTGATTTAGAAGCTTGGCTTCTTCTTGAGCCAAGACGACAACGCGTCTTGCCTTATCGGTGAATTTCTCGAACATTTCTTGGCTCCTTATGACGCCGCTAATTACGTCTAGATAAAGATGTTAACCAGCCACGAGGCCCCTTTGGGGGCTTGTTCGCCCTAGGCGTTAGGCAGCTTTTTGCGCTTAGCCCGCTCTTCAGCTTCAATTTCGGCATAAACCTTGCGCTCTGTGGAGTCGGCCCTAAAGATGGCGCGCATAACGATATAGAAGATGATTCCCATCAGAATTGGCGGCACTGTGGACATGGCGAAATCTACAACCCATTCCAGGCCAGTTAGTTCTGGGGTTTCTATGTTTTCCATAATTACTTGACCAGCGGGAACAATATTGTTTCCCGGATTCCGAGTCCTGTTAGGGTCATCAGCAATCGGTCGATCCCCATTCCCATTCCACCCGATGGCGGCATGCCAAATTCCAAAGCGGTTAGGAATTCTTCATCGAGCTTCATGGCTTCTGGGTCACCAGATTTGGCAAGGGCCATTTGAGCGACAAATCTCTCGCGCTGGATTACTGGGTCCACAAGCTCCGAGTAACCAGTTGCTTGCTCGTAACCGCGGATGTATAGATCCCACTTCTCAACTACGCCTGACTTGTCGCGGTGGTCGCGAGTAAGCGGTGAGGTGTCAACTGGGAAATCCATTACGAAGGTGGGTCTAACAAGACCTGGCTTTACAAAGTGCTCCCAAAGCTCCTCGACATACTTGCCCTGTAGCGGGTGATCGATTTCGATTCCTACCTTGTCGGCAATTTTCTTCAGCTCTTTCATTTCCGTAGCTGGAGTGATCTCTTCTCCAGCTGCAGCCGAAAGAGAATCGAACATCGAAACGCGATCCCATGAACCGGAGAGGTCGTTTTTCTCGCCGTCTTCTAATTCAATGACCTGGGTACCAAAAACATCCTGCGCCGCATTTTGAATTAGCTTCTGAGTTAGATCAGCCATCGTGTTGTAATCACCGTAGGCCTGGTAGGCCTCAAGCATTGCAAACTCCGGTGAGTGAGTTGAGTCAGCACCTTCGTTTCTGAAGTTGCGGTTGATTTCATAAACTCTTTCCAACCCGCCAACAACAGCGCGCTTCAAATAAAGCTCTGGTGCGATACGCAGGAATAGCTCAACATCGAATGCATTCATGTGTGTCTTAAAAGGTCTGGCCGATGCGCCACCGTGCATAACCTGAAGCATTGGTGTTTCAACCTCTAGGTACTTGTCTTGGTCAAAGGTCTTGCGCATCGACTGCATGACCTGCGAGCGAATCTTCACTACTTCCCTAGCTCGGTCACGAACAATAAGGTCGATATACCTATGGCGAACACGGAACTCTTCAGAAAGTTCGTTGTGCATGTTTGGAAGAGGCCTAATTGTCTTTGCAGCCATCTTCCAGCTTTCAACCAAGATACTTAGTTCACCGCGCTTGGAAGTGATTACTTCACCTTCAACAAATAAGTGATCGCCTAGATCAACGAGTTCCTTGTATTGCTCGAGGGACTGCTCACCAACCTTGTCGAGACTAACCATGGCTTGGATTCGTTCGCCGTCGCCAGCTTGCAATGTGGCAAAGCAAAGCTTTCCGGTGTTGCGAGCAAAAACTACTCGACCAGAAACCGCGACTTTTTCGCCAGTTGAAACATCAATTTCCAAGTTCGGGAACTTGTTTCTAACTTCTCCGATGGTGTGAGTGATTGGAAGTGAGACCGGATAAGCGCTTCCCGTTTCTTGAAGTTTGTCGCGCTTAGCGAGGCGAATGGCAATCTGCTCGGGGAGGTCTTCTGCCTCGTTCTCGAGATTCTCGCTCATCTTGCTCCTAGAAAGTGATTGACCTATTGTCAATCAGTCGAACATTGCCCACCTCTGCGGCAACAATCATCAATGCCTGGCCAGTGAAACCATCCTCCAAGGCTTCAAAGGATTCTGGATTCACAAGCGCCAGATAATCAAGTTTAGCCTCTGGATTTGAACTAAAGACTTTCATTGCCTCACCAAGAGCACTCGAAATTCCTTCGCCAGAGGCTGCGCACTTGTGTGCTTTATCAAGAGCTTCCGATAGCGACAGCGCAACCTGCACCTCACTCGAACTAAGCCTTTGGTTCCGGCTCGATAAAGCCAAGCCAGTTGATTCTCTAATTGTTGGACCTTCAACAAGCTGCAACTTACTACCCCAGTCCGAGTTTTTCTCCTGTTGCAGCATTCTTCGGATCAAGAACAGTTGCTGAGCGTCTTTGGCTCCAAATACTGCAACATCGGGGCTTACGATCTCAAAAAGTCTTGCGACAACTGTGAGCATGCCATCGAAGTGTTCTTTTCTGGCCTGACCCTCATAGAGATCGCCAATTGGCCCAGCAGATCGGGTGTTGACTTTACCGTTTGGGTAAATCTCTTCAACGCTGGGCAAGAACAAAACATCTGCGCCGGCAGATTCCAAAGCGGCAGTGTCAGCGGCTTCGTTTCTTGGGTAACGATCAAAATCTGATGCCGAATTGAACTGCAGTGGGTTTACAAATATAGAAGCAACCACAAATCCTGATTGCTTTTTGGCTATTTCAATCAATGACAAGTGGCCCGCGTGAATTGCACCCATGGTTGGGACAAAAGCGATTTTCTTGCCAATTTGTCTTGCGTTAGCTAACTCGATGCCTAGCTCAGACACGGTGCGAATAGTTTTCATTTACTGATCATCCAGTAGTTCAGTTGGGTCAATGCTTCGGTGGCCCTTGGAAAGAGCTTGGTCCACGGCGCTTTCTATAACGGGCGCAATAACAAGCGCTGGGTTTTCAACCCCTGCTTGCTCAAGTAATCCAACAGCCTGGTTCACAATCATCGCCGAGAAGTTACTGGCAACTTCTATTGCCTCGAAGTAGCTTTCGCGCCCAGAACCTTCGATAACTATCGGCTCGGCCCCCATTTCAATAACGAGAGCCTGAACAATCGGGAGCGCTACCTGTGGAGCGCTCACTGCAAAGAAGCTTTCTTTCATACGGCGAAGATCAAGACTTGTTCCGGTGAAATGCATCGCAGGATGAATCGCTAGTGCGATCGCGCCCTGCGCGGTTGCGGCCTCCAGAATCTCATGGCCATGCTCTGGTGCAAAGTGAACAACAAGTTGTCCTTTGCGCCAGGCATTTGATTCAGCAAGACTTGCAGCAGTTGACTCGATTTCGTTTGCTGGAACTGCTAGCAGCACTAAATCTGATGCTGCAAGAATGTCGTCGTTCGATAAATGCTTTGCGTTTGGAAACAAGTGCTCTAGTTTGTCTATCGAGTCCGACTGGTCTTTAGGCAAAGCTACGACCAGGTGTCCTGCTTCTTGCAAGGCTGTTGCAATTGCGATTCCAATGACATCGCCGCCCACAAGGCCGATGTTTAGTCTTCCCTGTTTCAATTGCTCACCATCTGATCTGTCTGGTCATTTTTGGGCTCATCGGGTAGTCGACATATTTGTTCCGACACAATTGCTGCCACGGTTAGTACCAAGCTTGCAATCAAGCCAAAACTGTTTTGAACTAGTGCTTGAGTAAAACTAACAGGCAAACTCAACTGGGCAATCATGGCCCCTAAATGCCAGCCCACAAACCCCGAGCCTGTTAGGGCACTTGCCTTTGCAAGCAGAAGAACTCGAACTGCATAAAACGGATCTACTCGCTTAGGTCTTGGTCCTTTGGTGTATTGAGATAGAGAAGACTTGTATCGCCAGATGGGAACAGAAAGTCCCAAGAGAATCAACGCGATA
>CAXNHQ010000066.1:0-5126 GCA_964202285.1 Rhodoluna sp.
CTGCTTTACATCCACGGCGGCGGAATGATGATTGGTTCTCCCGCCATGGACGATGTCCTCCTTGCTACTACCGCTTCAGAGCTAGACATCGTAATTGTGTCCCCGGATTACAAACTCGCGCCAGAAAACCCCTACCCTGCTGCCGTCGATGATTGTCACAGTGCCTGGACCTGGTTGCAAAGCAACTTATCCGAACTTCAAATAGCTGGCGACCGCATTGCAATCGGCGGCGAAAGCGCCGGAGGGGGCTTGGCTGCTGGTTTAGTTCTTCGACTCTGCGACGAAGGTGGACCACAGCCCGTTGCCCAGTGGCTGTTCTGCCCAATGCTGGATGATCGAACTGCTCTCGATAGATCATTGGATGAAGAAGATCATTTTGTTTGGAATAACAAAATGAACCTAGTTGGCTGGAGCTCCTACCTAGGCAAGACTCTTGGCACAGACCAAGTCCCTGCCTACGCAGCACCTGCTAGAAGAACAAACCTTAGTGGCTTGCCAAAAACCTGGATTGGTGTTGGTGATGTCGAGTTGTTCTTCGAAGAAGACAGGGCCTACGCCAACAAGCTCTCCGCAGCAGGTGTGGCGTGCGAGTTAGATGTCGTCTCTGGTGCTCCCCACGCCTTCGAAGGGCTAGCGCCTGACTCCGAACTGGCCAAGGATTACCTGGCTAGAGCCAAGGGTTGGCTCAAAGAAGCGCTCAAAGTTTGATGTTACAAGCCACTACCGATAAGTGGGTCTGGTCCTGCGTAATCTATGTTTCATTGACCAAATAGAATTCTTCTTTAGGAGGTGCCTACTTGGCCAAGAGAAGCCCTGGAATCAGTCTGGCAAATGCGCCCGTTAGCTATGGCGCGTTTGAGGTCACGGTTGGAATTGACCCGAACACCCCAGATGGAATCGCAATTCTCGATGAGGTTTCATCGGCAGGCTATGAGGGTATCGACCTGGGGCCAGTTGGTTATCTGGGTCTAGGAAAAGAACTTGGGATGCGGCTAGCTGATCGAAACCTTGGCCTTGCCGGTGCTTACCTAGAATTTCCCTTTGCCGACAAGGCGAGGCTAACTGAAAGTCTCAAAGATCTTGATGCCATGCTCGATACCTTTGATGCAGTTGTGCCTTTGATTTCTGGCCCGCAACCGCGCCCAACCATTGCAGATAACGGAAGCCCTTTCCGCAATGCCAACCCTGGCTCGGGAAGACGCAATCCATCGAGTGGCCACGATGACCCAACCTGGGAAAAATTCGGTGAGGGGCTTCGAATCGTTGTTGAACGATGCCGCTCACGCGGATACGAGCCAACCTTTCACAATGAGACTGGAACCTTCGTGGAGGCACCAGAAGAAATCGAAAAGATGTTGTCCGTTTCCGATGTCGGCTGGTGTTTGGATACCGGTCACTTCCTTCTTGGAGGCGGTGAGCCAGTTACCGCTCTAAACAGGTGGTTTGACCGCATAAACCACATTCACATCAAGGACGCAACGCTTAGCCGCTTTGAAAAAATTGTTGAAGACAAGGCCCCCACCATAGCTATCTGGGATCAAGAAATCTTCCCGATTCTGGGTCAAGGTGATTTGAAGCTAGAGACTTTTGTTGAAGATATGCACAAGCTTGGTTTCCAGGGTTGGGCAGTTGTCGAACAGGACATATTCCCTAAGACCGCAGCTAGATTCCAGCGCGCCGCTGAAGATCAGCGCGAGAACCGCAAGATCCTCTCGAAGCTGGGTTTGTAATGAGCACTTTCAACCTCGGACTAGTTGGCGGTGGGCGAATGGGACAGATGCACCTGCGTGCACTCTCTTCTTCCAAACAGGTGGCTGTAACTTCGGTGGTCGAACCATTTGAATCAACCGCTGAGAAGATAAGGGGCCTGGGCTATAAGGTCTATCCCAATTTAGAGCAGATGGTTAATGCCGAGAAATTAGATGGGATTCTCGTCGCTGCCCCCACAGATCAACACCTCAAGGTAATCAGTGAAATTGCCGCTACGGGAATCTCGATACTTTCAGAGAAACCATGCGGTTTGAATTCCGAGCAGGCTCGCCAAGCCGGGGAGGTTTGCAGAAAAAACGGGGTCAAATTACAAGTTGCCTACTGGCGCAGATTCATTCCCGAGCTAAGAGAGGTGGCCAGAAAGATCGCTTCTGGCGAGATTGGAGAGGTTCATTTCATTAACGCTTCCCAGTGGGACGAGTCCCCTCCTCGCAAAGAGTTTCGCCTGGCAAGCGGGGGCATCTTTGTTGACATGGCTGTGCATGAAATTGATCAGATTCGGTGGCTAACCGGTCAAGAAGTAGTCAAGACAAAAACCTCAATCTTTCCTCAGACTGAAGACTCGAAGGGCGACACTGATAGCACTCAATCGATTTTGGAAATGTCCGGTGGTGCCATTGGTCTTGTTTCACTGGGAAGATTCCACCCCGATGGGGATTTAGTCTCTGCTGAAGTGTTCACTTCAAAAAATCACACCAGAATCGATATATTGACCCCTTCCACTGGAGAAAAGCCTCAACTTGATGCCCTCAGGCTGCAAGCTGAATCCTTTGCAAACTGGGTCTCAGGTGGCCCACAAGAAGGTGCCACTTCATCAGATGCAGAAGCTGCACTAGATATCGCAAATCAATTGAAATCAAACGCGGGATTAGCTAGTTAACCAAGGGCTAGATTTTAGAAAATCCCGCTCTCGTGAGAAGTAGCTGGATTTTCCCAGTCCCGAAGAAATTATCTGGGATGATCTGTAGTCTTCCGAACTTTACTGAGTGCGGTTACGCCTACCAATTGCAACAAAAGCTGATCCGGCAACAACTGCAATCAGTGAACCAAGTGCCAGTAACTCCAATTGTGCTCCGGTAGACGCGAGTGTTGGAGTTGGGTCAGCATTTCCTGCCGAGCCAAAGAGTTTCACGCCAGCTACCTCTATGTACCCATCTGTACCCGACTGATCCTCCTCGTATCGGCCATCGTTTGCGAAGTAGAACATCACATAACGTCCAGACACCTCAGAAAAGTTGAACACGGTTACTGCCTCATTCTTCAGGAAGTTAGGGGCGATCTCGGCCGTACCGGTTTGGGCCGCTCCTAGCGCAACTAGTCCTGCGTCCTCTCCGATTCCGCCGGCAACACTAGTCCATGATGGGAGACTTTGGATCGGCCAAGTATCAGTCATGGAGCTCACAAACATCTCTACATGCGTAACTAGTCCATCCGAATCCCACATTTGATAAATCTCGAGCGAGGAAAATGTTGAAACCTGTCCAAGGTCGACGACAATGAATGAAACTGAGTTTTGACTATCCATTGCTGACGTGTACCCAACATCTTCATCGAATTGGGTTATAACACCGCGTTGATTTGTTGTCGGCGCAGGGTCACAAAGTAGGGCCCAGGAAGTCCATGTATCCTCACAATCTGCAGTAGCTCCAGTCGTGACTTCGTCAATTTCACCAGCGTCATATGACCAATTTCCTTCTTCACCCTCGTCAAAAAATGGTTTACCGACGAGACCAATCAGTCCATCCGAGTTTCGAATACTACCGCCGGGAAGCAAATTAGTTTCTTCGTCAGCGCTAGCGCTTACAGGTAAGGCGACGCTGAATAGCGAGGCAGTTACTAACACACTTAGTGAGTACCTAAAGCTGCGCATTGCGGTCCTCTACAAACAGCCGAGCAGGGAATAAATCCTTCAGAAAGTATAGCTGACGTCCTGGTAGGTAGCTGGATTATCCGTGATCTAGGTCGTATGGCACTCTCACTAGGGCAAACTTATGCGGCATTATCTCGCGCTCGATCCCTTGAGGGGCTCTATCTTACGCACGCTCTCGAGATGAGCGATGTGATGGTGGATCAAGACATGGTTAGGTTCATTAGCGCAGGGAAGCAAGCACCGATTGAGAAGCTTTTCTGACTAGTTGTGATTGGCTTTATGGATACGGCAGCCGAGAGGCTACTAGCACATTTGACAAAATATTTGGCTTTTTGAAATAATGAGAGGATATTCCGCCGATGTGAAGCAACAGGCCTCTTCTTTGCTTCAAACTCTCGAGACATTACCGTGTCTACAAAAAGGACTTCACAATTACAAATCTCCGTTCGCTAGTCCTATTGCTTCTTCAAAAAACCGGAATGCTTAGGTACGGTAAATTCGTCGGTTTCTTGGCAGAAATGTTCCCTCCGAGAAGACGGAAGGTACTCGGTGTTCCAATTCCCAAGTTGGACGAATGGCTAGGCGGTACCGACTCGGTTTTAAGTTCGCTGGGCACTGAAAAAATAGGAGAATTCAAAGCCCCGGAAATCCCACTGCTGCTGGCTACTGTGATAGTTTCCACTTTTCAGTCAGAGAAATATCTAGACAGATTCATCACAAATCTATTGGAACAGCAGTCCATAGAGCGTTGCGAGGTCATATTTATTGTGAGTAATCCTTCTGAGGCCGAAACTTCGATTTTGCGCCAGCGTTTAGGCCACTTGCCTTTTGTCCGACTGCTTGAGATTGAAGGCCAAATTACGATTTATCAGGCATGGAATACTGCCATTCAAGAAAGTTCCGCACCCTATATAACCAACATGAACGTTGATGATCTTCGGCATCCCCAGTCGCTAGCAATTCAAATCACGGAAGCCTATTCAACCAAAGCGGAGGTGATTTGGCAGGATTTCTACCTGAGCTTAGACCCAAATGCCGACTGGGAATCAGTAAAACACTTCGGTCGCAGGAGTAATCTTTCCCCACCCACAGTTTCCTCGCTGTCGCGAGGAGTAAACGCACCCCACCACGCTCCAATGTGGAATAGAGAGCTCCACTCGCGCATCGGATATTTCGATGAAAATCTCGCTAGCGGGGCGGATCACGATTTTTGGATTAGAGCCGCCATCTCCGGAGCAAGATTCCAAAAGGGCACGCATGTTCATGCGTCATACTTCTTTAACCCGAATGGGATGTCAACAAAATTGGGTTCCCCTTCGTTGCTTGAAGGCATGGGGATTCTTCACAGGTATCGAAAGTACGCTAAACTTTTTCCGGTCAGAGGTAAGAAATAATCCGCATGGAATCGAATTTTCTCTCGAGTACCCCTCGGTCACCATTCACCACTAAACCTGCCATCTTGCTATTTTCCAGCCGATTTTCGAGA
>CAXNHQ010000067.1:0-5091 GCA_964202285.1 Rhodoluna sp.
GGCTAACTGACACCGGTTCACCGATTCTAAAGTAAGGCAGTAAATTGTTAAGGGGGTGGGAAACCACCCCCTTTTCTTTAGGGGAAACATGAAAGATTCACAGCCATCCGAAGCGGAGCTTCGTCGGAGAGTTTGGCGAGCCAAGCGCAAGCAACAATCCATCACGATGGCGCTTCTATCAACTTTGGCTTTTGCTGCTTTAGTTTGGTTTGGACTTTTAGCCACCCCAGGTTGGGAAAGAGTTCAAGGAGCATTCTTTGACTGGGATGTTGCAGTAGCAGCATTTCCGAGAGTGTTTGATGGTTTGCTTCTGAACCTTCGGGTTCTGGTTGCGGCAGCCATTTTGGTTGTTCTGTTTGGACTTCTTTTAGCAATCTTTCGAACTCTAAAGAACCCGATCTTTTTCCCACTAAAAGTTCTTTCGCAAGGCTACGTGGACCTATTTCGTGGCCTTCCGCTGATTATTGTTTTGTATTTAGTTGGTTTTGGTATCCCAGGGCTTCGACTTGAATTTCTCGGCCGGATT
Source organism: Rhodoluna sp. (assembly GCA_964202285.1). Classification (GTDB taxonomy): domain Bacteria; phylum Actinomycetota; class Actinomycetes; order Actinomycetales; family Microbacteriaceae; genus Rhodoluna. The sequence continues at coordinate 527 of CAXNHQ010000067.1, forward strand.
CCATCGGAGGTTCTTGGAACAATTGCACTCACACTGACATACAGCGCTTACGTTTCTGAGGTGTTCAGGGCTGGTATCGAAGCAGTTCATCCTTCTCAAAGACTGGCAGCAAGATCATTGGGGATGAATTACTCGAAATCAATGAGATTTGTGATTTTGCCTCAGGCTGTGAGAAAAGTTGTCCCACCGCTAATGAATGACTTTGTCGCACTGCAAAAAGATGTTGGATTGATTTCCGTTCTCGGCGCAATTGACGCTGTTCGTGGCGCGCAGATTGAGGTTGCGAAATTCGCTAACTTCACACCATATGTTGTTGCAGGATTACTATTTGTTTTGCTTGCGATTCCGACAGTGAGACTAGCCGACCGGATTCAACGCAAGTATTCTGAACGCGAGCAAGCAGGGAGCACCCTGTGATTGATTGGACTAAGCCAAGGCTCAAAGTAGTAAATCTTAGAAAGAGCTACGATTCTAAACTCGTTTTAGACGGGGTTGATCTTGAAGTATTTCCGGGACAGATTGTTGCAATCATTGGATCCTCGGGATCTGGTAAGTCGACGGTTCTTCGTTGCGTGAACCTAATTGAAGAGATTCAGGACGGACAGATATTTCTTGAAGGCAAAGAGATCTCTGAACCAGATGTCAACCAGGACAAGGTTCGAGAAGAAATTGGTCTGGTATTCCAATCCTTTAACCTATTTGCCCACCTTTCAATCTTGCAAAACATCACACTCGCTCTGGTCCAGGTAAAGAAGATTCCAAAAGAGGAAGCGAAAAAGCAAGCTATCTCTTGGCTGGAGCGCATTGGTCTTTCCGATAAGGCTGACTCTTACCCAGATAAACTCTCCGGCGGGCAGCAGCAGCGAACTGCGATTGTTAGAGCGGTAGCAATGGAGCCCAAAGTGCTGCTTCTTGACGAGGTCACTAGCGCTCTCGACCCAGAGTTAGTTGGAGAAGTGCTTTCCCTAATTAAGGACCTAAAGGCCAATGGAACAACCATTTTGATGGCTACCCATGAGTTGTCATTCGCAAGAGAAGTTGCTGACTGGGTGATTTTCTTGGAAAACGGAAAGATCTTGGAACAGGGAGAGGCGAAGGACTTTTTTGATAACCCTAAGCAACCTAGAACTAAAGAGTTTCTTACCCGAATGATTAAGCGAACTGACTGAGTACTATCAGTCACAAATCTGTGAATTAGTTTGACCAGCTAGGCTGGATACATGTCCCGCAAAGCCCTTCTGCTGTTTTTGGCGACCGGCGTAGCCTGGGGTCTTCCATACTTCTTTATTCAAATAGCTCTTGAGGACTTCTCTAGCTACTCAATCATTTTCACCAGGGTGCTCATTGGGGCAGCAATCATGATCCCGCTGGCATTGAACTCAGGTGCGCTAAAGATCGCCCTCAAGCACTGGAAGTGGGTCTTATTTTTCGCTGTCATGGAAATGGTGATTCCTTGGTGGCTGATTACCGAAGCGGGTAGACATATTTCATCCGGTCTTACAGCTCTAGTGATCGCAACAGTTCCAATGTTTGGCGTTGTAGTTGCAAGCCTCTTGGGGGACAAGTCCGTTAGGCACCCGAAGACCCTAATTGGAATGGTTGTTGGATTCGCCGGAGTAGTTGCCTTAGTAGGAATCGACTCCCTGCAGGGAATTATTGATCCAATTTGGGTTGGCGCGGTAATCCTTGGAGCCGTTGGTTACGCTATTGCGCCAGCTGTTATCTCTTACAAGATTGGATTTGTGCCAACAACTGGAGTGATTAGCTTGTCCATGGTATTTGTTGGAATTGTCTATCTGATCCCTGCAATGACCCAGCTTCCGCAGGAAATTGCCAATGTCCCGACTTGGGATTCTTGGTTAGCGCTTATCGGCTTAGGAGCAATTTGCTCCGCTTTGGCTTTTGTGCTTTTCTTTGCGCTAATCAAAGAAATAGGTGCAGCGCGAGCGACACTTATTGTTTATATCAACACCCTGGTTGCGCTGCTTCTTGGAGTTCTATTCTTGAGCGAACCGATTACTCCTGGTTTGCTGATTGGGTTGCCACTGGTGCTAATCGGCAGTTGGCTGGCGGGTAAAAAGTATGAGGTTAAACAGCCCACAGCCAGCTAAGGGGTCAAAAAGCCTTGATTTCGGGCCTAGTGCCGTAAAACTCTTTCCATTTGAGTAAAAATTCTGGTATTTTGATACAAACACGGAATTTATTCAGAGGAAGTAACAAATTGCAGAAAATCGCCCAAATACTCATTGACCAGTCGCATCGTCAGGCTTGGAGCATTGATGCGGAAAAAGCCAAAGAGTTAAATCCTGGGAATCCGCAAGACTCGGGTTATTCAAAACTGGTGTCTTCCGCTGAGGCCTCAGGGTTTGGTGTTCGATCTCACCAGAGTGGCACTTTTACAAAGCAGTCACTGGCTGGAGTAGACGTTCTGGTAATTCCTCACGCATCAGAGGACGAGTGGGAAAAAACTTTAGGCGAAGGATCGCCAAAGCTTACTTCTGATGAAATCTCTGCCGTTAAGGACTTCGTAAACTCCGGTGGCGGGCTTGTTGTTCTAGGAGAATCTGAACAACCAAAGTATGGAAATAACTTCTCCGAACTAACCGAAGAATTTGGAATCAAGATTGCAAACGCGACTGTTCAAGATTCCGAAAACAACTTCAAAGGTGTAGCTACTTGGGTTCTTGCAGACCTCAAAAAATCTTTTGATTTTGATCTTGGATTCAAAGTAGATCGGACAGCTTTCTATCGCTCCGGCATACTTGAAATCGAAGATGGCTCAGATGCTCAGGTAATAGCAACTAGCTCTTCTGCCGCAACACCATCAGAAGCTGCGCTAGTTGCGGCTACTAACTTCGGTAAAGGGCGAGTAGTTGTTTTAGCAGACAGTGACATTTTCGGTGATGACTCAATTGACGAGCTAGATAACAAGAACTTCTGGATCAACATTGCATCTTGGGTTTCTGGCGGTAAAGCTGCCGCCCTAGCACAAACAAGAAAAGATCCATCTTGGGCAGCCACAAACCTAAGCTGGCTAAAACTTGCCACAGCAATTGAAGCAATAAAACCGATGCAAAATAAGGACGGTTCTGTTGACTCCACTAAACACGACTTAGCGGAAGCCAAAAAACAGATCGCCCTTGTCCTAGAAGCCATTACTGAACTGACCCCAAGATTTACCCACCAAATTGATTACTTGACCCAGGTCAAAAAAGACATCCAGGCATGGGCTGACGGTGGCTTTATTGTTCCTGATTTTTATGACTCTCTGGAGCTATTTCGCCCTGACCTAAAGCGCGAGAATAACGTTGAAAACCTGGCGGTTTTTGCTATGTATACCCAAAACGGGAACCCAAATCGGAACCTTGAAGCGGTTATAACCAACACCTTCTGGCCAGACTGGCTAGCCGAAAAAGAGCAGGTTTACCAAAACAGCGCCTTTGTCCCTATTGAATTTGTCGCATTCACTTCTGGATACGACACTTTCTCAGCAGTGTTCTTCCCAGAAACCGTTGCAACCAGGGAACTAGCCAAGTTCCACTGGGGCGGAATATTCTGCGACCGTGAGGCCGCTAGATTCCGTATGGTCACTAGAGCTGCCCAGAAACTACTATTCCTGCCACTTCCTCCGGATGCCGAGAGAGTTGTTAACGATCAGTATCTGGCACAAGAGACTTACGTGCTCTGGGACTTGATTCATGACCGCACTCACTCCAGAGGAGACCTTCCTTTTGATCCATTCATGATTAAACAGCGTATGCCGTTTTGGATGTATGCATTGGAGGAATTGCGCTGCGACCTTTCAACATTCAGAGAGACATTTGTTTTGGATGAGCAGGGCGAAAGACTTGGCAAATACATTCGCTACGCAATTTTGTTTGACCGACTATTCCGTTTCCCAATTACCGGACCAAGAGTGAGAAACTACGACGGACTGGGCGGGCAGATCATTTTCAGTTACCTGCACCGCCATGGTGGCTTGAAGTGGACTGACAACAAACTAAGTTTCGATTGGGACAAAGTAAACGAGCAGATCGTTGCGCTTTGTGGCGAAGTAGAAAGTCTTTACCACGATGGAATTGACAGGTCCAGATTAGCCCAGTGGATGGCGTCGTATGAATTTGTGAGCGACCTAGTTCAACCTCACCCGGCTTCAACTTGGGCTAAAGGTCCAGATGCATTGCCGGTTGAGGGAGAGCTAAAGGAAATGGTGAACGCTGTTCTAGACGATGAGTTCCCATTGAACGTGTTCTTCGACACCCTAAATCGCAACTTGCAAGATGTGATTACTTCCACAAAAGGAGTAACTGCCTAGGGCAGTAACTTCCCATGGAAGCCATAGACCGCAAAATCCTCACTCTCCTCGCAGAGGACTCCGAGCGCTCGCTCCAAGATCTGGCTCTTGAGGTTGGATTGCCGACATCGACTCTGCACCAGAGAATCAAACGCCTAGAAACTAGGGGTTTGATTTTGGGCTACCAGGCCAAGTTGGATCTTCGAAAAGTGGGACTGAGCATGACTTCTTTTGTTTCACTAACCCCTATGGATCCCGCTGCCCCAGACAC
>CAXNHQ010000068.1:0-5088 GCA_964202285.1 Rhodoluna sp.
TTTTGGGCCTCCGAAATTAGCCTTTCGAGGCTTGGTACTTCATTTAATTTGAACTGGCCAGATGGGAAAATTTCACCTGTAAAACTTCCGATCCTTGGGGAACATCACGTCATGAACGCGCTAGCTGCTGCCGCAGTGTCTAGCGAGCTCGGGGCCAGCGAGGAGCAAGTGGTACGCGCGCTAGAAAAAATGGAACTTGCGGAGCGTTGGAGAATGCAACGTTCTACGAACTCTCAGGGTGTGACTGTAATCAATGACGCGTATAACGCCAGCCCAGATTCCATGAAGGCTGCGTTACAGACTCTCGCCCAACTTGGACGCCTAGGTTCTAGAACCATTGCTGTGTTAGGCGAGATGGCTGAACTTGGTGAATATTCGATCCAGGAACACGATGCAATTGGTCGGTTGGTGGTTCGACTGAATATTGATCAATTGGTCGTCGTTGGCGAAGCCGCAAAGTTGATACATATGGGAGCTAGTCAAGAGGGATCTTGGGATGGGGAATCAGAGTTTTTCTCGTCGATTGACGAGGCTTTGGTGTACTTGCGTGGGATACTCACAGATGGCGATACCGTCTTGGTTAAATCCTCCAAGTCGGCGAACCTGAGATTTTTGGGCGATCAGTTGATGGAGGCTGACAAGTGAGAGCGATACTTACAGCTGGAGCGGTATCGATGGCATTTACGCTTTTTCTTACCCCAGCATTCATTTGGCTTTTCCGGAGATGGAATTGGGGCCAGTTCGTTAGAGAAGATGGACCAAAGACCCACCACACAAAGAGAGGGACCCCCACGATGGGGGGACTGGTCATTATCATCGCTGCAACACTTGGATACTTTGTTGGAAAATGGCTGAACGGCGAAAACCCTTCTGTCTCGGCCCTCCTTGTGATACTTGCCATGTTTGGGCTTGGGGTCGTGGGGTTCATTGATGATTTCATCAAGACTCACAAGCAACGCTCTCTTGGTCTTGGGGGATGGGCCAAAATTGCCGGGCAAGCAATTGTGGCTATCATCTTTGCAGTTTTTGCTTTCGGGAGTCCAAATGAGAAGGGAATAACTCCAGCCTCGACAGAGATTTCGATCATCCGCGATACTGGATTTGATCTAATGATGTTTGGATCGGTAATTGGAATTGCACTAGCAGTGTTTTGGATTTTCCTATTGATATCTGCAACTTCTAATGGTGTAAACATTGCGGACGGCCTCGATGGACTTGCAGTCGGGGCGAGCATCATGGCAATCGGTGCTTACGCAGTAATTGGATTCTGGCAGTTTAATCAGGCTTGCGGAAGAGCGCTTGAGAACATCAACGCGTGCTACGAAGTGCGCGATCCACTTGACCTTGCTGTGATTGCAGCAGCAATAACTGGTGCAGGAATCGGGTTTTTGTGGTGGAACACACATCCAGCACAAATCATCATGGGTGACACCGGTGCGATGGGACTAGGAGGCGCTTTAGCAGCCCTTGCAATTCTTTCAAGAACGGAAGTGCTCTTGGTGCTTATTGGCGGACTATTCGTAATCGTCACTGGATCAGTAATTCTTCAGCGGGTGTACTTCAAACTCTCGGGCGGCAAGAGAATTTTCCTCATGAGCCCACTGCATCATCACTTTGAACTCAAAGGCTGGGCCGAAATTACGGTTGTGGTGAGGTTCTGGATTATTTCTGCACTGTCAGTGCTATCTGGCATTGGTCTTTTTTACCTCGAGTGGATTTATGGCTAGCTCAGAGCTCACTCTGGATCATCTCTCCAGTTGGCACTCTAAGTGGTCAGATGTGAAAGTTGCGGTAGTTGGTTTAGGTAAAACCGGGTTTTCAGTAGCTGACACCTTGCACGAACTTGGTTCTCCTGTTTTGGTTGTTGCAGACAAAGCCGACCCTGCAATAGTTGATGTCATAGAAGTTCTTGGGATTGAGCATTTAATCGACTCATCGGAATCGAGTTTGCAACTTAGAGTCGAGGCCTTCAAACCAGATTTGGTAGTAGTTTCTCCAGGAATACCACCAAGCAACCTCATAGTTGCAAAGGCCAAGGAAAACAAAATCCCAATCTGGGGTGACATCGACCTAGCTTGGCGATTACGCGATCGATTTACCGATCAGCAGGAATGGATATGCATCACCGGAACTAACGGGAAAACAACCGTCACTGAACTCACCGAGGCAATGCTACTTGCAGCTGGAGTCAGGGCGGCTGCATGTGGCAACATCGGCAAACCGATTTTGGATTGCATCAGAGACCCCGCCGAGTTCGAAGTGCTGGTTGTTGAGCTTTCATCTTTTCAATTGCACTACCTAGAAAACATTGAGCCATTTAGCGCTGTCTGCCTAAATGTTGCCGAAGATCACATTGATTGGCACGGAAGTTTTGAAAAATACCGATCGAGCAAGGGGCGTATCTACGATGGGACCAAGGTGGCCTGCCTTTACAACCTTGAGGATAAAACGACGGAACAGCTGGTGGAGGCTGCAACGGTTCGGGCTGGAGCTCGAGCAGTTGGATTTGGACTCGGAACTCCCGCTCGAAGCAACGTCGGTTACGTGGACGAGTATTTGGTCGATCGGGCATTTCTTGAGGAGCGTGCCGACAAGGCACTTGAAGTTGCAACTCTGGAGGACTTTGCTGGACTGGGCGTTTTGACACCGCACTTGCTCAGCAATATCGCTGCTGCAACCGCGCTAGCAAGATCCTTCGGTGTTCCTCCTGCCGCCTGTCGGCAAGCGTTGCGCAATTTTCGAATTTCCTCACATCGCATTGAGCTGGTGCTCGAGCGAGATGGGGTCAAGTACATAAACGACTCGAAAGCTACAAATTCGCACGCCGCGGCAGCGTCGCTGTCATCCTTCGAGAGTTCGGTTTGGATACTGGGAGGTCAGCTCAAAGGTGTTGACATTTCGGAATTGATTGAAAAGTTTGCCAAGAGACTTAGGGGAGCAGTAGTTGTGGGTGTTGATCGCACAGAGATCATCGCTGCTTTCCAGAAGTACGCGCCCGACTTACCCATAGCTGAGATTGATGACAGTGATGAAGTCATGACTAAAGCCGTATCCGCCGCCTCCGGGTTTGCAAAGCCTGGCGACGCGGTAATCTTGGCTCCTGCCGCGGCTTCGATGGATCAGTTTGCAAGCTATCAAGACCGCGGAGAGCAGTTTGTCGCTGCTGTTGTAAAGATTGTCAGAGGAAAAAATGCCTAAGACAACTCGTGCTCGAAGTGTGAAGCGAAAGCCAATATTCTCAGGTCTAGCAAATTGGCTAAGATGCAATTTCCAGGCTGAATCTATATATTTCTATCGACTTGCTGGCCTAACGGCCTTTCTAGTGGTGTTTGGTTTGGTAATGGTCTTGTCCTCTTCCTCGATTGACTCGTTGGTGGCAAATCGGGATGCTTTCTACGTCTTCACCAGGCAGGCCATCTATGCAGTAATTGGGATAGCAGGGATGCTCTTCGTATCAAGTCTTCCTATCGCTGTGATCAAACGGATGGTTCCATTAGCACTGGTTGTCACGTTCGGACTTCAGCTGGCAGTTCAGTTTGTTGGAATTAGCGTCAACGGAAACACAAACTGGATATCGATTGCCGGTTTTACTCTGCAGCCTTCCGAGTTTTTGAAGGTTGCGTTGATTATGTACATCGCGCTGTTTATTGCCAGCAGGGAAGAGGAAATTCACGACCCCTTGAGAGTTGTTGTTCCAATTTTTCTCGTTGGAACAATCGGTTTGATCTTGGTTATGCTCGGAGGCGACCTTGGTACCGCAACCATCATAGCGTTGATTCTTTTTGTAACTCTTAGTGTGGCTGGCGCTCCGCTTGCTACGCTCTCGCAGATTTTCATCGTTGGTGCTGCGGCAGCTGCTTTATTTACAACCAGCAGCGCTTCGAGAATGGCGAGAATCACTGCTTGGCTAAATCCTGGAACCGCGTCATCTGAAGCGTTTAACTGGCAGTACGAACATGGAACTTGGGCCCTTGCTGGCGGTGGGATCTTTGGAGTCGGTTTGGGAAACTCCAAGATGAAGTGGTCCTGGATCCCGGAAGTGGAAAACGATTTCATTTTTGCAGTGATAGGCGAAGAGCTTGGTTTTATCGGAGCCTTGGTCGTCATAGCGCTGTTCGCTCTTCTTATCTCATCACTGGTGGGAATTATGAATCGAAGTGAGTCGACGTTTTCGAAGATTTTGGTTCTGGGAGTCGTGGTTTGGATAATTGCTCAATCATCAGTAAATGTCGCGGTTGTGCTTGGAGTGCTTCCCGTCTTGGGTGTTCCTCTTCCGCTAATTTCCGCCGGTGGGTCCTCCTTGATTGCAACACTTGGGGTTATCGGTTTGGTGCTCGCGATTGAAAAAGACAATCATCGAGCGCCAGCTAGATCGAGACGAAGATGACGAATTTTCTTCTTTCTGGCGGGGGAACCGCGGGTCACGTTAACCCGCTGCTCACCATCGCCTCGCTGCTTGCCGAAAGAAACCAAGCCGACAGAGTTTTCGTTCTTGGAACCAGCGCTGGTCTCGAATCAAGACTGGTCCCAGAAGCTGGTTTCCCATTGCTAACAATTGAAAGGGTTCCATTTCCAAGAACAATCGGTGTGTGGGCGTTGGTGTTTCCATTTAAGTTTTGGAACGCAGTAAGAAAAGTTAAAAGTTACATCAAGCAGCACAACATTGACGTGGTGGTTGGGTTTGGTGGATATGTAAGCGCTCCTGCCTACATAGCGGCAAGGAGCATGAAGAAACCATTGATTTTGCATGAGGCTAACGCCCTACCCGGAATTGCTAATCGAATTGGCAACAGATTTGCTAGTGCTGCTGGCAAAGCTTTTCAATCTACCGTGCTATCTCATTCCAAATTCGTTGGGATGCCAATACGCCAAGAGATTTTGGCTTTGGCCTCCAAGAAAGATCCAGCTAAGGCAAGAAAGTACTTCGGCCTCAAGCCAGACTCATTTACCTTGCTAGTAACTGGGGGCTCGCTTGGTGCGAGGTCAATAAATCAAACAATAGAACAGTCTCGATCTATTCTTGCTGCCGCCGGCGTCCAAGTTATTCAAATAATTGGTCAAACTAGTGATCTAGAAGAAGTCAACGAC
>CAXNHQ010000069.1:0-5069 GCA_964202285.1 Rhodoluna sp.
GATTCCTGCAATCGTGCGCAAGACCGTTCTCGGCATTGGTTACAACTCCTCCAGAATGGGATTTGACGGTGCAAGTTGTGGGGTGTCTGTTTCGATAGGTCAGCAGTCTCCAGACATTGCTCAAGGCGTAGACCAGGGTCTTGAGATGCGTGATGGAGGTTCAGTCGACCCTTACGAATCGCAGGGAGCCGGAGACCAAGGCTTAATGTTTGGGTATGCGAGTAACGAGACAAGTACTTACATGCCTACGGCCATTGCGCTGGCTCATAAACTCTCGGAAAGACTCTCGCAGGTTCGTAAGTCGGGTCAGGTTTCATTCCTTCGTCCGGATGGAAAAACCCAAGTCACGGTCGGGTATGACGGAACCACGCCAAAAACCATTGAGGCCGTTGTTGTTTCAACTCAACACACCGAAGAAGTTTCACAGGCCGAGATTCATGAAGCAGTACAAAACTTTGTTATCAGGCCAATTCTTGAGGAGTCGGGACTTGATCATGCTGCCGCTAAGTTCTTTATCAATCCAACTGGGAAGTTTGTTGTCGGGGGTCCTCAGGGTGACGCCGGTCTAACAGGACGCAAAATCATTGTCGACACCTACGGAGGAGCATCCCGCCATGGAGGGGGAGCATTCAGTGGAAAGGACCCGTCGAAAGTTGACCGCTCGGCAGCATATGCCATGAGATGGGTGGCCAAGAATGTTGTTGCATCTGGTGCTGCAGACCGTGCCGAAGTTCAAGTGGCTTACGCAATTGGTGTAGCTAACCCAGTGGGTTTGTATCTTGAGACGTTTGGCACTGAGCATGTCGACACTGCAAAAATTGAAAAGGCAATGCGAGAGATTTTTGACCTTAGGCCTCGAGCGATTGTTGAGTCGCTAGACCTACTTCGCCCGATCTACTCAAAGACGGCCGCTTATGGACATTTTGGAAGAGAGCTACCCGAGTTCAGCTGGGAAAAGCTAAATCGTGTAGAGGAACTTCGTTCAGCCCTGAATCTGTAAACATGCCAACAGTCGCTAAGGTCGCACTGGTATCCAGCCTTCCGCAACTTGACCGGCTCTTTGACTACGACATACCAATCGAACTCCAGGACTCGGTAAAAATTGGGTCACGGGTGCAGGTTCCATTTGGGAAATCGATTAAACCCCTTGAAGGCTTCGTCCTTGACTTGGTGGAAAATTCAACATTCGAGGGATCCTTGGCAAAGGTGCTTAGCGTTGTAGGGGTTAGTCCTGCGCTCTCAGCTGAGCTTTTGGAGCTGGTGCAAAAGCTGTCTGTAAGGAGCGCATCAGGAATCGGGGAGATACTCAAGCTCGCGGTCCCGGCAAACATGCCTCGAAGCATTCTGGCACATGGGGCGGAGCGTAAAAACACCGTCTCTCCGCTTCCAAACTGCTCTTCTTCGGTCATCGAGTCGATCAGGATCAGAAACCTAACCGCTCCAAATTCGAGGCACGCTGTACTGACCAAACCTGGTGACATCGATATCACGGTGGAGAAGCAAAGTTATCAGTTTCCCTCCTGGGTGGTCGAATTCTGCCTTATAGCGATAAGGAATCTTCTGGAGGAGAAGTCAACACTTCTTCTCGTTCCTGATTACCGAGATCAGGAAATCCTTTTGGCGGCCATTGATTCACTGGACCTAATGGAATTCACAGCTAAATATTCTCAAGAGCAAGCCAAGTCAAAAGTGTTTTGCGCCTACCTAAAGGCCCTAGAGGCAGTGCCTCGAATTGTCGTCGGCTCGCGAGCTGCGATGTTTGCACCAGCCCACAATTTGGCAACGATTGCGGTGTTCGATGAAAGTGACCCTAGCTACAGTGATCAGTCCTCGCCTTATCTAAACGCACGAGATGTTCTACTTCTTCGACAGTCAATCGAAGAGTGTTCAATAGTGTTTTCCTCATACTCTCGCTCAACTGATATACAACGATTGGTCGAAACCGGTTATCTCACAGAGTCCAATCAAAGCTTCTCAAGACCAAAGATCTCTGTAACGGAGCAAGGTATGAGGGTCGACTCAAATGCGTTTAGGGCTATCAAACAAGGACTTGCTAGTGGTTCAGTTCTTGTTCAAGTGGCAGCAAAGGGTGATTCCTCCGCATTGTTCTGTAAGGCCTGTGACGTTAGAGCGCTGTGTTCAATATGCAGCGGTCCTATCGGTATCGACCGAAATGGTTTGAGTAAGTGCATGTGGTGTAACGGCCTATCGCAGGACATCAGATGCTCTTGCGGAAGTTCTTCTTTCCGCTCAGGCAGGGCTGGGGCAACGCGAACTTCGGCGGAGCTTGGAAGGGCCTTCCCAGGAGCCAAGGTGGTTGAATCAACGGGTGAGAATCGAATTGTCACTATTCCCGCTGCAAAGACCTTAGTGATTGCAACTGCCGGAGCCGAACCCTATGCTCCAGGTGGTTACTCTGCCGTCGTAGTTCTTGATGCCACAGTACTTTTATCAAAGCAAAGCCTACGAGCAACTGAAGATGCGATCCGATTGTGGGCAAACGCGGTTTCCAAGGTAAGTGCAACTGGAGAGGCCGTTTTGGTTGGCGTATCGGGAGACATGGCTCAAAGATTCGCACTTTGGCAGCTTCCGATTATCGCTTCCTCAGAGCTAGCTACTCGGAGAGAGCTAAATCTTCCACCAGCACTCAGACTGGGAAGCGTTTCGGGGAGCCTTGATAAGCTCACTGAATTGGCGACGAGTCTTGGTTCGCTTTCAGATGTTCAGGTCATCGGGCCTGCTCCCTATGGAAAAGGTTCGCTTGCCGAAGAGTGGAGACTCATCTTCAAGTATCCATATGCGTCAGTAGTCGATGTTGCCAAGTTTCTTTCTTCGGAAGTAGCAAGAGTTAGCGCTGGTAAATCTCTTGTATCGAAGGCAGGAAGAAACACTAGGCTTCTAAAAGTTCGAATGAACGACATGGAAGTGATCTAACTTGGATAGCAAGAACAGGATTGTATTTGCGGGCACCCCGAAAAACGCGGCATTAACTCTGTCGCACTTGGCATCAAAGGGATTCAATGTTGTTGGGGTACTAACCCGACTAGATTCCAAGGTTGGCCGCAAGGGGATAATTCAAGCAAGTGCTGTTGCAAGCCAAGCCTCCGCACTTGGTATTCCGGTGTACAAGGCAAATTCGATGGATACAGATTGTCTAAGCTGGATCCGCTCCCTCGAACCAGATATTGGCGCAGTAGTTGCCTATGGGACAATTTTTGATTCGGACGTTCTTGCTGCACCGCGTTATGGGTGGCTGAACTTGCACTATTCACTACTTCCCGCACTTCGTGGTCCAGCTCCAGTGCAAAACGCAATTCTTAGAGGTCTTAGAGAAACCGGCGTTACGGTATTTAGGCTTGATCAAGGGATTGATACTGGTCCTATAGTGGCCCAAGAAAAAGTCTCCATTGATTCGACCGAGAACTCGGGGGAGCTTCTGGAAAAGCTCTCTCAAGTTGGCGCGGAGCTGTTTTCAAATGTTTTGTCGGACATGACACCAAATCTCGCAGGGGCTACCAACCAGCCAGATCTTGCTCCTGATCAAATGGCCAGAAAACCTTCCAGAGAATCGGCAAGACTAGATTTTTCGAGCAAGAGCATTGAGCTCTCCGCATTGGTTCGAGCAATGAACCCCGAACCGATGGCCTGGTTTGAGTTTGAAGGAAAATCGGTGAGAGTGCTTTCAGCCATCCCATCAAGTAACAGGATTGATCCAGTTGGCCTTGCAAAGATCATTCAAAATGACTTAGTTGTCGCGTGCTCAGAAGGAAGTCTAGTTCTGCACACAGTCCAACCAGCAGGAAAATCAGCCATGACAGGAGCTGAGTGGTTTAGAGGGCTCCGAAGGCAAGAAGCGACACTCGAGTGATGCGTGAAGTTGCTTATGAGCTGCTTCGCCGAGTTTCAGAGGACGACGCCTATGCGAATCTAATCTTGCCGAAGCTGCTTAGGGACGCACGTGTAGATTCTAGAGACGCAGGCTTCATACAGGAGCTTGGTTTTGGTGCCATTAGAAATCAACGACTCTACGAGCTGATTATTGAGAGCGCATCAAAAAGAGACATTTCAGCAATCGAGCCAGAAGCACGAACCATCCTATTGTTGGGTAGTCATCAGCTCCTTGGAATGCGGGTACCAGCACATGCAGCGATTAACGAGACGGTTAACCTTGCGAAGCGAAAAGCTTCAAAAAGTGCAGTTGGTTTCGTCAATGCAATTCTTCGCAGAGTAAGTGAGAAATCACGCGGAGAATGGGTTGAGCTTGTGACAAGTGGGGGGCAAGATCGAGATCTGGCGCTCTCTGACGAATATTCTCATCCTGTTTGGATCGTGAAATCTTTCAAGGCAGCCCTTTCGGCGCGAGGCATAGAGGGTACTCTTATTGACCTGCTGGAAGCTGACAACGCCCCGGCGAGGGTGTCAATAGTTGCCCTGCCTGGTTTTTCAACGGTAGAAGATTTATCTGAGTTCGGTGTAGCAGGGGGAGCCTCTCCACTTGGAGTCGAGATACATGAGAACCCTTCTAACATCGAGGCGATTAGAACCGGAAAGGCTCGTGTTCAAGACCAAGGATCCCAGCTAGCAGTAATTGCGCTTACTGAGACAGGAATCGAGATTTCTGATGCATCCTGGTTGGACATTTGCGCCGGACCCGGGGGCAAAGCCGCTTTGATGGCTGCCCTTGCAAAGCCCAAGGGAATTCAATTCGCTGCTAACGAAATTTCCGAGCACCGCGTCAAACTGGTTGAGGCAGCACTGGCTCCAGTTACAGACATTCGAGTAAGCCAAGGTGATGGTCGCGAAATTGGAGGAGGTGGCCCAAAGTTCTCCAGGATACTTCTTGATGCACCCTGCACCGGGTTGGGAGCTCTTAGAAGAAGGCCAGAGGCTAGGTGGAGAAAGCAAGCTTCGGACCTAAAGGATCTTTCCAAATTGCAACGGGAGTTATTTGAAAGCTCTTGGCTGTCGCTATTGCCAGGCGGGGTTTTGGCCTACGTTACTTGTTCACCCCATCTATCAGAGACCACAAATCAAGTTGCATGGGCCATTTCGAAGTTTGGGGATCAAAT
>CAXNHQ010000070.1:0-5050 GCA_964202285.1 Rhodoluna sp.
TGACTATGACCGCAACCCCAATACCTAGAACCTTGGCGGTGACTGTTTTTGGAGACATGGCTGTTTCCTCGCTTACAGAACTTCCTGCAGGTCGAAAAGAGATTGACTCGCACGTTGTTCGGGCGGGGGAAAAAAATCTAGTATCCAGAGTCTGGGAGAGAGTTGCCGAGGAGGTAGCAAAGGGGCACCAAGTGTTTGTGGTTTGTCCCAAGATTGACGAGTCTGATAAAGAGAACTCTGGAGCCTCGGTTGACAAAACCACAACTGAGCTGCGTAAAAACCCAAACCTTGCTTCCCTTCGAATCGATGCTCTGCACGGTCGCATGGACCAAGAGCAAAAATCCGAAGTCATGGCAAAGTTTGTCAACAAGGAAATAGATGTCTTGGTAGCAACTACGGTTATCGAGGTTGGTGTGGATGTTCCAAACGCAACCGTGATGGTGATCTTGGATGCCGATAACTTTGGCATCTCCCAGTTACATCAGCTGCGTGGGCGTGTTGGAAGAGGCCAGGCCAAAGGACTTTGTCTCTTGCTTACCGGAGCCGAGGATGGCTCCATTGCCCTACAAAGAATCGAAGCTGTCGCCGCTGAAAGCGATGGCTTCAAACTAAGCGAGATTGACCTAGAGCTTCGGCGCGAGGGAGACGTATTAGGAGCAAGTCAATCCGGAGGTCGCTCTAGCTTGCGTCTGCTGCAGGTGATTCGGGACGCAGCATTGATTCAAAAGGTCCGGGTTGAGGTGGAGCAGCTTTTCGAGGCAGATCCAAGCCTAGAGTCACTACCGAATCTGCGCCTAGCTATCGAGGAAATGAACGCTGTAGAAAACTTGTCTAAAGGCTGAGCGGTTTAGTTTGCTAATCTTGGGGCTATGCCCACTCTCGCTGTCTACCCAGGATCTTTTGACCCAATAACTCTTGGGCACGTGGATATCATCGAGCGGTGCTCCAAGATTGTTGATGAATTACATGTTCTGGTAGTTCACAACCCTGAAAAGAGCCCAAGGTTTTCTAGCGCCAAGAGAATTGAGCTAATTCAAGAGTCTTTGAAAGAAGCTGGTGTAACCAGCGCAAATATCAAAGTTACTGAGCTTTCCTCTGGCTTGTTAGTTGAATACATCCGAAAAGTTGACGCGAAGCTTCTAGTCAAGGGATTTCGAAACAATGTTGACCTTGATTACGAATTACCTATGGCTAAGGTCAATCGGGACCTAAGCGGCATTGAAACGATCTTTATCTCCGCTGATCCCAAATATGGACTGGTGGCGTCTTCACTGGTTCGTGAGGTTGCCTCCCTCGGTGGCCCAGTTCAAAACTATGTTTCAGCGGCGGTGGCTAAGGCTTTATTGGAGAAGAACTAATGAGTAAGTTTGACATTCCGGTTCACGAACTGACTCGAAGACCAGGCCACACCAGCTCGCTACAACTAGCCATTGATCTTGATGACGCGATGGGTCAAGGAGCTGCCTCGGTTCCAGCGGGAGCGAAAATCGAAGTTGACCTGAGACTGGAATCTATCCACGAGGGGGTTTTGGCCACGGGGGAGGTCTTCACCAAAGCAGCTTCCCTTTGTTCTAGGTGCCTTGAGCCCCTTGAGCTAGCGGTCGAGGTGGATTTCCAAGAGCTTTTCGCCTATTCTTTAGAGCAGGAAGATGATTTCCTGATTCAAGACGAGAAAATCAACCTTGAGCAGGCAATCACGGATGCTGTAGTTTTATCACTTCCGTTCAAACCTGTTTGCAGCGAAGACTGTCTTGGTCTGTGCTCTGAATGTGGCTTGAACATGTCCCATGATCCAAACCACGTTCACGAAGCGAGTATTGATTCTCGTTGGAGCGAACTAGAAAGCTTTAGGAAAGAGTAGGAAATGCCAGTACCAAAAAGACGCATGTCGCGTTCAAACACAAGAGCTCGTCGCTCACAGTGGAAGGCCGCTCCAATTACTCTGGTAAAAACAATTGAAAACGGTCAAACCGTTTACAGTCTTCCTCACCGTGCGAAATTGGTTGAGGACTCTAACGGCACTGCGCTGTTTATGGAATACAAGGGCCGCAAGGTAGCTGACGCTTAAGCTATGAGCCTGGATGCGCTAAGTAAATCCCTTGGCGTGGAAATCGAGCCACAACTTCTCGAACTTGCCCTAACTCACAGGTCATACTCTTACGAAAACGGCAGAGGGCCAAATAATGAGCGGTTGGAATTTTTGGGCGACGCCATTCTTGGCTACCTAGTCACCGCACACATTCACGATCATTTCTCTAATCTCGATGAGGGTGAACTAACCAAGCTCAAAAACGCAGTGGTCAGCGCCCCGGCTCTTGCCCAAGCTGCTACCTCAATTGACCTTGGCGAGTACTTACTTCTTGGAAAAGGCGAGATACAAACTGGTGGCAGGTCTAAACAAAATCTTTTAGCCGACTCCTTTGAAGCGATTTTAGGTGCGGCCTATGTTTCCAAGGGATTAGATGCAGCCGCGGTAATTGTCAAAAAACACATTATTCCGATGCTTGCCGATCCAGAGCAGCTTCTTGAATCTTCCGATCCGAAAACTACGCTGCTCGAGCTGTTGCAAACGCAAGGAAAGCAAGCTCCTGTCTACGAGATAACTCACGAGGGTCCCGACCATGATCGAACCTTCAGTGCAGCTTTGCTGATTGAAGGATCAGTGGTTGCATCGGCTACCGGTAGGTCACGCAAGCAAGCCGAAACTCAGGCAGCCATCAAAGCGCTGTCTGGCCTAACTGAGTAACTAAATGCCTGAGCTACCCGAGGTCGAGACCGTCAGGGCCGGTCTTGCCAAGTCAATAACCAATGCATCCGTCACCGAGGTGGTAATCCACGACTCGAGATCACTAAAGCGTCATCTAAGTGGAGAAGCCGATTTCACGAGCAAACTGGTCGGCAGAAAAGTTCTTGATGTGGTTCGAAGGGGAAAGTTCCTGTGGTTACCTCTCTCGGGTGACTCGTCTGCACTGGTAGGACACCTGGGTATGAGTGGTCAGATGCTTATTCGTACTCACGATCACCCAGAAGACAAGTTGAACCGAGTCACTATCAAGTTTGATACCAAAACCAATAGGGGACTGGAGCTTAGATTCGTTGACCAGAGAATCTTTGGTTCTTTGGCCATTGACCCGCTAGTCGTTACCCCCGACGGCAAGCAAGGCGGTTTTAGCGCAGGCAAAAACAGCAACAAAGCTTGGCAGAACCAAATTTCGCAATCAGCGGCACACATAGCAAGAGACCCGCTCGATGAAATATTCGACCAAGAACATGTGATTTCTAAAATGCGCGTTAAACGGACCTCCATAAAGAGGGCTCTACTGGATCAAAATTTGGTTAGTGGGATAGGTAACATTTACGCCGATGAATCACTTTGGCTAGCCAAACTTCACTTTGACAGACAGGCCGATGGAATCTCGAAGGCCAAACTAAGGGAACTGATGGGTATTGTCCGAGATGTACTCGAGCGGGCGACCGCGCTAGGCGGTACCAGCTTTGATGAACAATACAAAAACGTCAATGGTGAGGCAGGGTATTTCTCGCAGCAGTTATACGCTTACGGTCAAACCGGTAAGCCCTGCGCTAGATGCCAAACACCCATAAGGCGTCAAGCCTGGGCTAACCGGGGTTCGCACTTCTGCCCCAAGTGCCAGCGCCCTAGCTAGCGGTCAATTAGGACCCCAAAAATGGGGTATTTTTAGATACTGTTCAGCTTTGAGCCATTGACCAATTTCAAGAGGGGTGTGTTCGCTTGTATCTGAAAAGCCTCACTCTAAAAGGCTTCAAGTCCTTTGCTCAACCCACCACATTTGCCTTTGAGCGCGGGGTTACCTGCGTTGTTGGACCCAACGGTTCCGGTAAATCAAACGTTGTTGACGCTCTTGCCTGGGTAATGGGTGAGCAGGGAGCCAAGACCCTTCGCGGTGGAAAAATGGAAGACGTTATCTTCGCCGGAACAGCGACCAAGGGCCCACTCGGTAGGGCGGAAGTTCAGCTAACGATAGATAACTCCGATGGGGCATTACCTATTGATTACACCGAAGTGACGATCTCAAGAACCTTGTTTAGAAGCGGTGGATCGGAGTACGCCATAAACGGCGACCCCTGCAGATTGCTTGACGTTCAAGAGCTACTCAGTGACTCGGGTTTAGGTCGCGAGATGCATGTGATTGTTGGACAGGGACAACTAGACAGCGTCTTACGCGCGACACCAGAGGAGCGCCGCGGATTTATTGAAGAGGCCGCTGGAATCCTAAAACACCGTCGTCGCAAGGAAAAGACCGAGCGCAAGATCGAAGCCATGCAGGCCAACCTATCTAGATTGAGCGACCTTGCTGGTGAAGTTCGTCGTCAACTAAAGCCACTCGGTGCGCAAGCAGAAATTGCGAGAGAGGCCCAGAACATTGCATCTCAGGCCAGAGACGCTAAGTCAAGAATTCTAGCCTTCGACATTTTGGACATCCAACGTTCACTCGAAACAACCTCAACAAGTGAATCAGCTAGGCGCAGTGAAAGAAATATCCTGCAGCAAATGCTTTCGACCAACCAACAGCGCCTAACCCAGCTTGAGTCTCCTGAGCTGAACCAGAAACTAGATAGCGCTCGCAAGATTTCATTTGAGTTTGACTCTTTGCAGGAGCGAATTAGATCCATCTCTAACATCGCAAGCGCCAGAGTTGCACTTCTAGAATCCAGCAATCAAGAACAAAGCAAGTTTGACCTCACTTCCATAACTGTGGATATAGAAAAAGCAGAAATTGAAATGCAGAGGCTTCAGCAGGAAGTCCAAAGACTTCAGCAACAGCTTGGAATCGCAGAGCAAAAAAGAAACGTTGCGCGAGATGCATTGGAATCTTTTGATTCAAAGATTCAAGAGCAAAACTCACTTATTTCTAAGTTCGATCTTGACCTGGCCCAATTTGCTAATGGAGTAAAAGTCTCAGAAAGCAAAGTTGAGGCATTCAGAAACGAGAAGTCTCGTCACCAAGAAATTCTTGCCGCCGCTAGGTTGAGGCACCAGGAGCAATCAGCTCAGTATCGCGATTTAGAG
>CAXNHQ010000071.1:0-5048 GCA_964202285.1 Rhodoluna sp.
GCCCAATTATTTGTTGGAAAGCAATCTTGGGTTTCTGGGAGTTGTTACGAGTAGGCCCCGTCGGGATCGAACCGACGACCCACGGATTAAAAGTCCGTTGCTCTAACCAACTGAGCTAGAGGCCCATTCACTGCCCCAGTCACCCAGGGAGCCTTTCAACCTTACCAGCTATGGGATTTAAGGGTTGAGGTGCTGTGACAGACGATTTATTGACTCAAGTGAAATGAGGCTGGTCGAGTGGGCTTTTGCTCTTTTTGTCTGGCCATTCAACTATCAACATCGCCACCACAATCAAAACACCACCAATGATTGTTCGAGCAGACAGCACCTCTTGGCCAACCGCAACCGCGATTACCGCTGCAAAGACAATCTCGCCGGTCAAGATAATGGCAACTCGGGAAGGATCCATTATGGACTGAGCCCAAGTCTGAATCAAAAAGGCCATGGCGGTTGCAAAAACCGCAGTGAAGACAACTGTTCCCCACACAAAGGCATTCGGTGGTGGCTGGTAGCCATCCGGCACGGCACCCAACCAGCAAACAACCGCACCGGCGCCAAGTTGGATAACCGTTAGTGGGTAAATGTCTTTGGCGTTACTCCAGAAACTAAGTCCGATGATGTGCCCGGCAAAAAGAAGTGCACAGGCAATTAGCCAGATTTGCCCTGGGTCAATGGAAATTCCATTGAACGAGATAAACAACAATGCCGTGAGCGCAAGCGTTGTTCCAACAATTACCTTCTTATCGACTTTTTTCTTGAATACGAACCAGAAAAGAAGTGGCGTGAATACAACATAGAGCCCGGTCAAAAAACCTGTTATTGCAGCCGTTGTTAGATCAAGGCCAATGGTTTGTGTGATGTAAGCAAGGCCCAGCATGACCCCTAGGACCGAACCGCGGAAAAGGGTTTTCCTCCCAATTGAAGTCAGAACCTGGGGTCTGATCGCAATCATCACCAGGGCTGCAAGGGTGAATCTGGTAGCTAGGAAGTCAAAAACGGGCTGCTGGTCAATCGCATCCTTCATCAGGACAAACCCCGCACCCCAGACGATCGCTACCAAAACTAGAGCGGCAACTGCCCAAGATACTTTCCTCATAATCCCCAAAGCTTACCCAAATGCATCGGGGCGGCCTCCCTCAGGCAACCAACTGGAGTGGTCCGGGATATCGATCAGCCGCGCAAAAAACCTCTAATTGTTTACCTTCCGTTAACTTATAAAACATCTTCCGTTCGTTCGGATTCGTTAACTTAGTAACTGTCAACCAGACAAACCGGCTCAAGAGACAAAACGTCTCAAGAGTCAAAATATATATCAAGAAAGGTACTAAATGTCACGATTCATGAAGCTGGCAGCTGTAGCTGGGGTTAGCGCTCTAGTTCTTACTGGCTGTGCCGGTGCATCAAACGAAGAAACTCCAGCTGAGTCCACACTGAGTGGAACCATCAGCGGAGCGGGGGCTTCCTCGATGGGAAGCGGTCAAGAGGCTTGGATCGCAGAGTTCCAAAAAGCTAATGGTGGAGTTACCATCAACTACGAGCCATCTGGTTCCGGAGCTGGACGTGAAGCATTTACTGCCGGAGCGGTTGTCTTCGCTGGAACTGACTCATACTGGAAAGACGAGGAGCTAGCCCTAGAGTTCGCTGCTTGTGCTCCAGGAACTAAGCCTTGGGAATTCCCAGTTTGGATTTCCCCAATCGCAGTTATCTTCAACTTGGAGGGTGTAGATAGTCTCAACCTAGATGCAGCCACAGTTGCTGGGATCTTTGCTGGACAAATCACCATGTGGAATGACGATGCAATTGCATCTCAGAACGCAGATGTTGATCTTCCGGAGCTAGCCATCACCGCGGTACACCGCTCGGATGACTCTGGAACAACGAAAAACTTCACTGACTACCTAGGCAAGACCGCTGAAACCATTTGGACAGCTGGAGCTATTGAGACCTGGCCGACCGAGTTCGGTGGCGAAGGCGCAAAGGGAACCTCCGGTGTTGTTGACGCTGTAACCGCAGGTAACGGAACCATTGGTTACGCAGACGCTTCTAAAGCAGGAGATCTGGGAACAGTGGCTATCAAGGTTGGATCAG
This sequence comes from Rhodoluna sp., assembly GCA_964202285.1. Lineage (GTDB taxonomy): Bacteria > Actinomycetota > Actinomycetes > Actinomycetales > Microbacteriaceae > Rhodoluna. Next base: position 2,089 of record CAXNHQ010000071.1, read on the forward strand.
ACTATGTTTCGTTCAGCGCAGAAGCAGCTTCGAAAGTAATTGAAGCTTCTTCCCTAGTTGAAGGTCGCGAATCCTATGACCTGGCCTACAAGATCGCCCGTGACACTACTGAGGCTGGGGTATACCCAATCGTTCTAGTGTCTTACCTAACCGGTTGCAATGAGTACAAGGATGCAGCTACAGCAGTGCTAGTCAAGGCATATGCCTCCTACATCATCTCTGAGAAGGGCCAGGCTACTGCGGCTTCTGCTGGGGGTGTAGCTCCAATTAGCAGCAGCTTGCGCGAGAAGGCTCAGGCAATTATCGACGCCATCAAGTAGCAATAGAATCAACTCGAAGCCCGGCCCAGCCTTCTGGCTAAGCCGGGCTTCGAGCACAAATCCGTCTTGAATCACTATTTTGACGAGGAGAATGATGGCGTCGACAGCTCCAGTTGTGAAGCGTCGTGTCGGTGACGTTGTTTTCTCCAATCTTGCTTTGAGCTCCGGTATTGCAATTCTTGTCATACTTGCTGGTGTTGCAATTTTCTTGCTCGTCGAATCTCTTCCAGCCTTTTTGTCTGAGCAGGAGGCAGCCCCAGATGGTTTTTTTGCCTATGTGGCGCCATTTCTATTCGGAACAGTCTTGGCATCAATAATTGCTCTACTGATTGCCACCCCATTAGCAATCGGTATAGCACTTTACATCTCACACTTCGCACCTAGGAGAGTCTCCCAACTCCTTGGCTACTCCATCGACCTTCTCGCGGCAATTCCTTCTGTCGTTTACGGATTATGGGGGATGCTGGTACTCGCACCATTTTTGAACCCAAGCTATCTATGGCTAAGTGAGAATTTTGGTTGGTTACCATTTTTCGTTGGTCCGGTTTCAGCAACGGGCCGAACCATGCTGACCGTCGGAATTGTTCTCGCAATCATGATTTTGCCAATCATGGCGGCGTTGATTCGAGAGATATTCCTGCAGACACCTCGGCTACACGAAGAAGCTGCATTGGCACTGGGTGCTACTCGTTGGGAAGTCATCAAAATGGCTGTTTTGCCATTCGGGCGACCAGGAATAATCTCATCGGCAATGCTCGGCCTTGGGCGAGCATTGGGTGAGACTATGGCGGTAGCTCTAGTGCTGTCTGGATCTGGAGTCATTACTTTTGCGCTTCTAACCTCAACTAACCCAAACACCATCGCCGCCAACATCGCACTTCAGTTTCCGGAGTCTTCTGGAACCTATACCAGTTTGCTTATAGCTACAGGCTTGGTGCTTTTTGCAATCACTATGGCCATAAACGTGTTGGCTCGTTGGATCATCTCCCGCCGGAGCGAATTCTCGGGGGCCAATTAGTGAGCACGATGTCGGTTTCGCAAACTTTTCAGGGAACCAGAACCCTTCCGCGCTGGCTCGCACCCTCAGTTTTGGCCTTTTCCTTTCTAGCTTCATTTTCGATAAATTCCGCTTTGGCAAGCTCCGGCCAAGAGGTAACTGGAGTAAATCTACTTGCGGTTGCCCTAATGGCAATCATTGGTTACTCAATTTCGTTTTACCTTGTTTCCAGACTCGTGGAGGGGCAGCGAAAGTCAGCCGACCGACTCGTGACAATTTTGGTTACCAGTGCATTTGCTCTGGCCGTCGTTCCACTGATTTCATTGGCCTGGACTGTAATTGAGCGCGGCGCCGCGAGATTTGACATTGACTTTTTCACCTCCTCGATGAGAAATGTTGTTGGTGCTGGTGGAGGTGCCTACCACGCGATTGTTGGCACTTTGCAGATAACTGGCCTTGCGACACTAATCTCGGTACCAATAGGAATCATGGCAGCGATATATTTAGTTGAGTATGCGCGTGGACCCTTGGCCAGAGCAGTAACTTTCTTTGTAGACGTTATGACAGGAATCCCATCAATTGTTGCCGGTCTCTTTGCTTATGCCGCCTTTGTAATCGTTTTCGGTCCAGGTGTCCGAATGGGAATCGGGGGCGCTGTTGCACTGAGCGTATTGATGATACCGGTGGTGATTCGTGCTACGGAGGAGATGCTCAAGATTGTGCCAAACGAACTTCGTGAAGCATCTTTCGCTCTCGGTGTTCCAAAGTGGCTGACCATAACAAAGGTAGTTTTGCCAACTGCGCTGGCAGGAATAGCCACAGGTGTAATGATTGCGATTGCGCGAATCATTGGAGAAACGGCACCACTTCTAATCATCGCTGGGTTTACCGCATCCACCAATTTCAATCCATTTGACGAGCGCATGATGACCTTGCCGGTGTTTGTCTACACTTCTTACGCAAACCAAGGAGCGGACGCTCAGACCTACATCGATAGGGCCTGGACTGGGGCTTTGGTTCTAATGCTTATTGTCATGCTCTTGAACCTTTTTGCCCGTCTAGTCTCCAAGTACTTTTCACCGAAGGGATAAACACATGTCAATGCGAATAGAGCTCAGCTCGCTTAATGTCTACTACGGGAGCTTCCTTGCCGTAGAGGATATAAACATGGTCGTTGAGCCCAACTCGATCACGGCATTCATTGGCCCTTCGGGCTGCGGCAAGTCAACCCTGATTCGTACTCTCAACCGGATGCATGAAGTAATCCCAGGTGCATACGTAAAGGGAACTTTGACCATGAACGGTGAGGACATTTACGCGCCGTCAGTTGACCCGGTAAAGGTCCGACGACAGGTCGGAATGGTCTTTCAAAGACCTAACCCTTTCCCCACCATGACGATCAAAGAAAACGTATTATCTGGATACAGACTAAACAACAGCAGAATGTCCAAATCGGATGCCGATGCACTTTCCGAGAAGGCGCTTAGAGGCGCTAACCTTTGGAACGAAGTCAAGGATCGATTAGACAAACCGGGGTCAAGCCTCTCTGGTGGTCAGCAGCAAAGGCTCTGCATCGCGCGAGCAATTGCAGTCGAGCCAGATGTAATCCTTATGGACGAGCCAACTAGTGCCCTAGACCCAAT
>CAXNHQ010000072.1:0-4976 GCA_964202285.1 Rhodoluna sp.
CCATGGAGCCTGAAAGAATAGTTTCGCTCTGTTCGAAACCAGGTTCACGCAGATGAGTGTGAAGATCAACAAATCCGGGCAACACGTGTAACCCAGTGCAATCAACAACTTGGTAATCAATGCCTTCGCTGGCCGCGAGAGCAATCTTCCCGTCCTCAATTACAACCTCGACAATTTTGCCGTTTGTGTCAATAGCGTTTCTAAGAATTATGTTCACGATTATGCCCTCTTATCGCCTGTCAAAATCGAGAAAAGCACGGCCATTCTGATCGAAATTCCGTTCTTCACTTGCTGAAGCACGCGTGATCTCGCGCTGTCAGCGGCAGCCGCGTCAATCTCTAGACCTCTGTTCATCGGTCCTGGATGAAGAATGATTGCTTTTGGGGAGAGTTTCGCAAGTCTCAAGTGATTTAGTCCCCAGAACTTCGAGTACTCCCTTTCGGTTGGAAAATATGAGGACGACATTCGTTCTTGCTGAACTCGAAGCATCATCACTACATCTGGCTGAAACTCGTCAAGTGCAGCGTCCAGAAGGCTGTACGAACTCGCGCCTTGATTCAGAGTTCCGGGGGCGATGGTTGCCGGACCACAGATAGCAACTTCTGCTCCAAGAAGTCGAAGCAATATCAAATTCGATCTTGCGACTCTGGAGTGGGCAATGTCCCCAACAATAAGAACGCGAATCCCGGACAGATCGCAACCACGAGGCTTTGGATGCACTGACTGCCTTATTGTCATGGCGTCAAGCAGGGCCTGCGTAGGGTGCTCATGAGTGCCATCACCAGCATTGACGACTGAAGATTCTACCCATCCAGATGTAGCTAGCTGATGAGCTGAGCCGCTCGCCGAGTGGCGCAAGACAATAACATCCGCCCCCATTGCCTCTAGAGTCTGTGCTGTGTCCTTTAGCGACTCCCCCTTTGACGCAGAAGACCCTTTGGCGCTAAAACTGATTACATCTGCAGAGAGTCTTTTGGCTGCAAGTTCAAACGAGATTCTGGTGCGAGTGGAGTCCTCAAAGAAGAGATTTACAACCGTCTTGCCTCGAAGTGTTGGAAGCTTTTTGATCTCTCTGTCGTTAACTTCATCCATTTCGTGGGCAAGATCAAGAATGGAAATGGCTTGTTGCTTGTCGAGATCGCCAGCCGAAAGTAAGTTCCTCAATCCTCAATCACTACCTCGTCGATGCCGTCAACCTCGATCAGGTTCACGGAGATTCGCTCGGAAGATGCTGTTGGCAAGTTTTTGCCTACGAAGTCAGCACGGATGGGAAGTTCTCGATGACCTCTGTCCACCAGAACAGCGAGCCGAACAGCGCTTGGACGCCCGTGATCGTTTAGCGCGTCAAGGGCAGCTCTTACGGTTCTGCCGCTGTACAGGACGTCATCTACAATCACGACTGTCTTGTTAGCAATTCCTTCTGCGGGAATCATTGTTTCACCAACCTCACGGGTTGGTTGGACAGATAAATCATCACGATACAAAGTCACATCAAGCCGGCCGGTGGGAACTTCAACCTTCGAATGCTCAAGAATTGTTGCCGCGATGCGCGCGGCAATGTGCACACCGCGAGTAGGAATGCCGAGGAGAACGAGGTTGCGTGAACCTTTGTTGGATTCAATAATCTCGTGTGAAATACGAGTCACGGCCCGAGTCATGTCATCGGCTCTCAAGACGGTACGTTTTGTCAACGTCCACCTCCTTCTTCGTCTCTCAGGACGACTCTTAAAGGATGTTGGGGAAATCCTAGCAGGTAGGCGTCCTTGAAAGCTAGATTGCCCCCTTAGTTCCTGATATGGCTCTCAGCAATCCGTTCACAAAAGATCCTGACTCCTCAGTTGAGTACTCGATTGCCAGATCGACAGCCTCCTTGATTGCCACTGGGTCTGGAACCTCCTCGTTGTAAAGCAATTCCCAAACAGCGACACGCAGAATGGCTCGGTCGACCGCAGGCATCCGATCAACAGACCACTTGTGAGAAAGACCCTCGATTCGGTCATCAATTTCAGCAAACTCCGCTGTGACTCCAACAACAATCTGCTTGGCATAGCCAACAATTTCTTCCTGGTTCTGTCGATCAGTCTGCTCAGCTGCGGTTGCCTCGAGTAGTTCGATGGGATTAATCTTGCGAAGATCTGCCGCAAAGATAGCATCCAGAGCCATCTTCCTAGATTTAGTTCGCGAGCTCACCGTTAATCAGTAACTCGGCCGAGGTATTCGCCAGTTCTAGTATCTACTCGAACTTTTGTGTTCTGTTCAATAAACAGAGGAACTTGGATCTGAAGGCCGGTTTCCACCGTTGCAGGTTTAGTGCCACCGCTTGATCTGTCACCCTGAAGCCCGGGTTCTGTGTAGGTGATTTCAAGAACAACCGAAGCCGGCAATTCAACGTAAATCGGGTTTCCCTCATACACCGCGACAATGGCACCTTGGTTTTCGAGCAGGTAATCCTTCGAATCTCCAACGACCTCATTACTCAGACTCATCTGCTCATAGTTTTGGTTGTCCATAAACACGTAGCCTGAACCGTCGTTATAGAGATAGTTCATCTCTCGCTTATCAACATTGGCAGTTTCAACACGAACCCCGGCGTTGAAGGTACGCTCGACAACCTTCCCGGTAAGAACATTCTTTAGCTTGGAACGAACGAAGGCAGGGCCTTTACCTGGCTTCACATGCTGGAACTCGATAACGGTCCAAAGTTGACCATCTATGTTAAGAACGAGACCATTCTTGAGGTCGTTTGAAGTTGCCATGCTGAGCGCTCTACCTTTTGATTTGGAGGGATTTACTAGACGAGTCTAGCGTCTAGCCGGCCAGCTGTCGCAGTGCATGCTCGTATGAGCGCAAACCAAACCCAGCAATAACTCCTGAAGCGGAGGCTGAAATAACGCTCACTGAACGAAAGGCTTCTCGGGCATGTGGGTTAGAAATGTGGACTTCAATAAGCGTGTTTCCGGAGCTCGTATGTATCTTGCAGGCATCTGCAAGTGCATAGGAATAGTGGGTGAAGGCAGCTGGATTGATAACAACGTCAATATTGTTGTCTGTGGCCTCATGGACCCAAGAGATAAGTTCCGATTCACTATCGCTTTGCCTGACCTCAACTGAAAGTGACATCGACTTTCCAAGGACTGAAAGCTGTGTCACGAGTTCCGGGTAGGAAACCGTTCCGTAAATTTCTGGCTCACGGGACCCTAACCTTTGGAGGTTTGGGCCATTGAGGACTAGGACAGATTTCATGATGCTAGCCTACTCAGCAATCTCCTGGAATGCGGTGAAGAGAATCTCATCGGTAACCCCGTGCATAATCGTAGGCTTACCGATTTGGTCCAAAACAACAAATCGAAGGTTCCCGCCACGTGATTTCTTATCAATTCGCATGTTACTCAAAAGCTGCTCCCACTTCCCTGCTGGATAGCTTGTGGGTAAACCGAGGCTGGTCAAAATGTCACGGTGCCTTTGAGCCTGGTCTGTACTAAGTCTTCCATTAATCATCGCAAGCTCAGCTGCAAAAACCATTCCTATTGAAATAGCAGCGCCATGCCGCCACTTATAGCGCTCGGCTAACTCGATAGCGTGACCTAGAGTGTGACCGTAGTTTAGAAACTCTCTTGGCCCCTGGTCGCGAAAATCCTTGCCAACTACATCGGCCTTGACTTTGATGGCTCTAGTTACAAGCTCCAAGAAGACATCAGATTCAATGTCGGTACCTGAAGCGGTGTCGTCTTCTAAAAGTTTCAGAATCTCAGTGTCACTTATAAATCCGCACTTTACAACCTCAGCAAATCCTGCCAGCAACTCATTTCTTGGAAGCGTCTCTAATGTCGCCAAATCAACAAGTACCGCATCCGGTGAATGAAATACGCCAACTAGGTTTTTGCCCTCCGTGGTGTTTACTCCAGTCTTGCCGCCAATAGCTGCATCCACCATGGCAAGCAAAGTAGTTGGTATTTGGACAATTCCCACTCCGCGAAGCCATGTTGCCGCAACGAAACCGGCCAAGTCCGTAACAGTTCCACCACCGAAACCAATGATCTTGTCTGTCCTGGAAAATTTCGAAGAGCCAAGAATTCCCCAACAAAAAGCAGCTACTTCGATCCTTTTAGCCTCTTCGTTGTCTGGCACGCCTGCAAGAAAGACTTCGAAACCAGATGAAACAAGAAAGTCTCGGAGCTCCTCGGCGCTTGTAGCTAGTCCTACCGGATGCACGACCAAGACCTTTTTTGCACCGGCCAATGATGCGGGGACCATTTCCAGTAACTGTCGGCCGATTACGACATCGTAAGGATGATCGCCGGGTACCGATACTCTTCTCATTTCGCTCATAGCACTGTCACAGCTTCGAGTATTTCGTCAACGACTGTTCCCAAGGATTTTCCGCTGGTGTCGATCTGAAGCTTCGAAAGTCTCTGGTAGTGGGACTTACGTTCGTCGTAAAACCTGCGCCAGTCGTCCATTCCGTTTCGAAGTAGCGGGCGAGGACGGGCTAACAATCTTGAGCGCATGTGGGTACCGTTTGTGGAAAGGTAGACAACGAAGTTCTTGGATAGAATCTCTTGATTCTCAGGTGCCAATACGATTCCACCGCCAGTTGCAATCACGCCAGCCTTATCAAGACAATTTTTGAGAGCATTCGACTCAAGCTCGCGGAAGTAACTCTCGCCGTGCTCGCTGAAAATTCGAGTGATCTGTCCATGATCTTTAACAACCTCTTTATCGGTGTCTAGAAACCCAACTGCCAAAGCTTTTGCCAATTTTTTGCCAACAGTGGTCTTACCTACACCCATCGGACCAATCAAGAGAATTGGTAACTGCATTAGACACCTTGAGATTTCAAATTGACGGGAATTGCGTCCAAATAGGAACGTAGATTACGCCTTGTTTCGGAGATCGAGTCGCCACCGAATTTTTCCAGAACTGAGTTGGCCAAGACCAGCGCGACCATTGCCTCAGCCACGATTCCTGCGGCTGGA
>CAXNHQ010000073.1:0-4959 GCA_964202285.1 Rhodoluna sp.
CTGAAGTATGAACTCAAAATTGGAGCACTGTCCTCTCCGAAGAAGGCCATGGTTCCAGTATTTGCTGCCCTAGCGGGAGTCGCAGTTCCTTCGCTGATCTACGCATATCTGAATTGGGGAACGGTTGGAATAGTGGGTTGGCCCATTCCTTCAGCCACCGATATCGCATTCGCTCTTGGTGTGCTCGCAATCTTCGGAAGAGGCATGCCAACAGCAGCAAGAATTTTTCTCTTGGCTCTAGCAATTTTCGATGACCTAATAGCCATCAGTATCATCGCAATTTTCTACACAACGAAGCTAGAACCCGCCTGGCTGATAGCGAGCTTCCTCGTGGCCGGTGCCTTTAGGTTTGCTGAAAAGTCCAGGTTCCCAAAGAAATGGTTGATTCGAGCCTCATTTGCTTTGGTTCTTTGGTACACAATTTACCAAAGTGGCGTTCATGCCACGGTTGCAGGTGTTCTACTGGGAATTCTAATTCCGGCTGTGAGAACTAACGCGGCGATGAATAAGGTGCAACCCGCAACAAATTTCTTCGTGCTCCCGATTTTCGCATTCACTGCGGTTGCCGTTGTGATGCCAACAATGGCTGGTGAATCCCAGCCAGTATTCTCGGGGGTATTCTTCGGGTTGGCGGTCGGAAAGGTCGTTGGGATATCAATCGCAGCTGTAGTTGCGAATCGATTACTTAGACCAAAAGACAGACTTCCACTCACAATTCTGGATTTTGTCCCACTTGGCTTGCTAGCGGGAATTGGATTCACAGTATCGCTGTTGATTGCCCACTTGGCTTTCATCGACGACCGGGAACTATATGCGCAGGCGACTCTTGGAGTACTGCTGGGTTCCTTTGTAGCAATGGCTCTTGGTGGTACAGCACTCTGGTTTAGAGGAAGATGGCACCTCTCGAAGAAAAAGAAGGCTAAACCAGCTCGGTCAAAGAGCCGATCCGCGAAATAGCTCGCAAGTACTTCTTGCGATATCCACCGGCAATATGTTCTTCCGAGAAAACTTCTGTCAATCCGATCCCAGTGCTCGCGAGAGCGATTCTTGACTCGTATAATCTGTCCACCAACGATACAAATCGAAGTGCTGCCGATTGATCGGTGAGCTTGTGAGCACTCGTCAGAATTAGAAAATCAATTGATTCAATCAGCTTCAAGTATTTCGACGGATGAACCTTTGCTAGGTGGTTGAGTAGTTGTGCAAAGTCATCTTTAGCTACATTCTGCCCCTTGGACAGAGCCTCCCTTGTCTTCTGCTCGATCTGACTGTCTGACAAGGCGGTGGTGTGTCCATCTACCGGTCGATGACGGTAATCATCTCCATCGATCGAGACAATTTCGAATCTATCGGCCATTACCGAAATCTCCCTTGCGAAATCTCGTGCTGCAAATCGGCCCTCCCCCAATGCATTCGGAGGTGTATTTGACGTTGCCGCAAACCTGATTCCCTTTGAGCCAAGTTCTGATAAAAGCCTTGACATCAGCATGGTGTCCCCCGGGTCGTCAAGCTCGAATTCATCGATGCATATCAGCTCGTATCGGCTCAAGTGCTTTAGGGCATCAGCGAAGCCGAGTAGACCAATCAGACTGGTGAATGCCAAAAAGCTGCCAAAGGCTTTCTTCCCAGAGAACTCATGCCAAATTGCGGCCAATAGATGGGTCTTTCCAACACCGAAACCACCATCTAAGTAAATCCCCGAGTAGTTTGAAGCTTTTGCCCTTGTGAAAAATGACCCAATGATCCCTGGCCGAACAAAAGATCTGGCAGCGGAAAGTGCGGAGGACTGAGAGGGGAAGTTCGAATCTGGCAGGTAGTTATCGAACCGGGCCTTGGTAAACTCTCTAGGAGGGACAAGCTGATCCAAGACCTCCCCGAGTGTGGGGTTGGGTTGAATTTCAACCAGGGAACAAATCGTTCCTGAATTGGTTGACAATTGCACCGCCTACCTGTGGATCAGTTGAATCCCCAAGTCTACAAGGAGATAACTTTGCCAATCGACATTGACAGTTCCGAGAAGTTTGCCGCCTATGCGCACCCAGGCGCACTGGTAAGTACAGATTGGCTCGCGAGTAACCTTGATGCTCCAGGACTAGTACTGCTCGAGTCCGACGAGGACGTCTTGCTCTACCAAACAGGCCATATCCCCACCGCGCTAAAAATTGACTGGCACACGGATCTAAACAATCCAGTGACCAGAGATTACATCGACGGCGAAGGTTTTGCGAAGGTCTTTTCAAAACTCGGCATTAAGCGCGAAGATACCATCGTTATTTACGGCGACAAGAGTAACTGGTGGGCAGCTTACGCCCTATGGGTGTTCAAGCTTTTTGGCCACGAGGATGTTCGTTTACTTGACGGCGGTAGAGACAAGTGGATAGCCGAAGGTAGGGAGCTAACCAAGGACATTCCGAAACCCGAAGCATCAAACTACCCAGTGATTGAAAGAAACGATAAAACCCTTAGGGCATTCCGCGATGACGTCGTTTCTCATTTTGGCAAGCCACTAATCGATGTTCGCTCGCCGGAAGAATACGCCGGTGACCGGCTAACAGCTCCTGGCTATCCGGATGAGGGTGCTACAAGAGCAGGTCACATCCCAACTGCTGCATCCGTACCATGGTCAAAAGCGTGCAACGAGGATCAGTCCTTCAAGGATCTGGCGGCACTGCAGGAGGTTTACTTGCAGGGTGCCAAACTTCAGGGTCATTCCGATGTGATTGCATATTGCCGAATTGGTGAGCGCTCTTCTCACACCTGGTTTGTCTTGAAGTACCTACTTGGAATCGAAACCGTAAGAAACTACGACGGATCATGGAGTGAGTGGGGTTCGCTTGTGAAAGCGCCAATCGCTGTCGGTAGCGAACCTGGCCCGGTCCCCCAGCTGGTCTAAGTGCCAGCGCTCGAACTTCCAGAAACTCTGATAGAGGATTTCGCCTCCCTCAGAGAGTCCGAACGTCTCGACCTTCTCTTAGAGTTCTCCGAATCGCTGCCAGAGCTTCCACCAAGATACTCTGATCACCCAGAACTTCTCGAACGAGTAGAAGAGTGTCAGTCTCCTATATTCTTATTTGTCGAGATTGATCAGAGTAACTGCGCAAGATTATTCTTCGGCGCCCCTCCAGAAGCGCCCACCACAAGGGGCTTCGCAAGTTTATTGTTTAATGTCATTGATGGACTAACCGTGCAACAGGCTCTTGATTTTGACATCGACTTTCCATCCAAGCTATCGCTTCAGAAAGTGGTTTCGCCACTCAGGCTTCGAGGGATGATTGGCATTCTCACCCGGATAAAGCGACAGCTTCGAGAAAAATCATCCGAATGATTACCCCGGTTTCTGGTCTGGCGTTAGCTGGAGACGCTACCGATGCTGCCAAGCTTGCTAACAGCTACCAACTCTGGGGTGGGATTCGAACCAACCACGTCATTAGCTCGAGCGGAAGCTTCGTCGATAAGTTTGGGTCCTCCAGAGGCCTCTCAACACCAGAAGATCTTGCTCTACTAATCGAACTTCGGAAGTTAGCCGATTTGGTTGTTGTGGATGCGGCAACTGCTCGCAATGAGAAATACAAGCGCCTGTCTCATGCGCACCTGGCCATAGTTTCGGCTTCGGGAGATTTCACTTCTATTCCGGCCACTTCGGCGACCGACAAAGTGACTTTGTTTAGCGAGGCTAAACCAACGGTTGAAACAGCGGGTGTTGATCATCACCAAATCGCTTCCACCGACCCATTTCGAGAGCTTCTCTTGTGGGCGAAGGGCTTGGGGATGAACTCTATCCTTGTTGAGGCTGGGCCACGTCTAACTGAAATCTGTTTTGAAACAACCAAAGTGTCGCAGTCCGCAATTACCTTCACGCCTAAGCTCCCTAGAAACACGGTTAATCGGAGCATTAACCCGTTTAGTCCTTCGGGCGAACTTGTTTCGCTGGCCGAGTCCACTAACGCCAGCTTCACGCTCTGGTCCTACTAACGGCGTGGCTATCGTCATTTCACAAATGGGCTCATAGGCTGGAAAAAATGCTTGAGATCGCGGATGTGACCGATACAGCTGCTGATTTTCAGTTAGCTGTTATGTCGTTGCGCCAAGCGGACGTCAGATCCGATTTAAATGTTTCGGAAATTCCTTCCCCAGACAAGCTTGCTACCCACTCGCTTGCGCTTGCGGCTCACGTTGGAGCCGACTCACACGCCGGTCAAGCGGATCAAGGAACAGGTAGATTCGTGCTTCTAAACTCTGATGTTCCTCAAGACGGTTGGGGTGGAAACTTTCGAGTAATTTGCTTCGCAAAGTCACCGCTTGAAACCGACATCGGTCAAGACGAGCTGATCACAGATGTTTGTTGGGCTTGGTTAGAGGATGCCCTGAAGGCAAGAGGCGCTGGTTACACGCTCCAGGCTGGAACAATAACAAGAATCATATCGCAAGGTTATGGCTCTATGTCAGGACAGAGTGATCATGCCGAGCTAGAACTTCGCGCTTCGTGGTCGCCAACTGATTCAAATTTTGCCGCTCACCTTGAGGCGTGGCAGGACCTTTTATGCATGATGTCTGGCCTGCCTCCAGAATCAGGAATTAGCAGACTCTAACTTGGTGGAAATCGATCCAAGTGCTACCGAGGCGTCTTCACTAAAGGCCCTCAAAAATCCTGTATCCGCAGTTCACCTGATCGAAACACCGGATCAGCTCACCAACGCGGTAGCCGTTCTTGCAAACGCAGCGGGTCCAATTGCAATAGATGCGGAACGCGCCTCGGGTTTCAAATACTCGCAGCGGGCTTACCTTCTGCAGATAAAGGCCAAAGGCTCTGACATTTTTCTGATAGACCCAACATCTGATGATCAACTTGTCGAATCGAAAGCATTTAGGGAATTAAGAGTCGTGCTTGCAACCCACGAGTGGATTCTGCACGCGGCAACCCAAGACATTCCTTGTCTTGAGGAGCTTGGACTTAGGCCG
>CAXNHQ010000074.1:0-4953 GCA_964202285.1 Rhodoluna sp.
GAACAAGACCGGTCATATATGGAATGAATGGAACCATTCCGGCCACCGTGAACATCAACGTTGGGTCTTCAGAAATCAAAGAAGCCGAAGGAACTATCTCGTGGTCTTTGCTGGCGAAATAATCGAGCCAGCGGCGACGAATCTCGGCCGTACGCACTCTACTGCCTACTTGCCAGCGGTCTTAGTCTTTGGAGTGCTCTTTCTAGGAGTCGAACTCTTCGATGCTTTACTAGAGCTAGAGGTACTGGTCTTTTTTGTTGACTTTGAACGAGCTGGCCTGGCAAGCTCTGCCTCACGCTCGCGATATCCTTCAGTTACTGCGTCACTGAATTCCTGGAGTGCAGCTTTTGCTTGCTCATAGGCCCTACGTGCCTCTGGATTTTCGTTGATCTGCTTCGCTGCGGCGGCGCCCAATGCGACACCAGCGATAAGCCAAAATAGTTTGTTCATGGGTTTACCTCTTTCCAAAAAGTTTACGCACAACCCCAGTCAAACCTGCAATCTTTGCAAGTGGACCACCAACCGAAGCGGAGAAAACACCGAACATAGAGGCAAAGCTCTTAGTTACTGAAGCAACATCGGTTGAGATACCGTCAAATTTCTTCAGCTGACGGTTGGTCTCCTCAAGAGTTACCGTTACTTCGCTAATCAATGGAGTAATTTCCTGAGTCATCTGGACAAGTGACTCGCTGCTTCGATCAATGAGTTTTCCAAGTTTAAGAATAGGAACCGCTAGTAAAAGAACGAGCAACACAAAACCGCTCGCAGCAACTAGGCTCGCGATCTCTGATACTGACATGGCGCCCTCCTTGTTACTGGTGGAAACTATCTTGCGGCGTAGTACTCAACAACTAGCTGAACTTCACAGGTGACTGGAACCTCGGACCTGAGCGGTCTCCTGTTCAAAGTGATCTGCAATTTCTCTAGTTCGACTGTTAGATAGCCAGGAAGCGGAGGCAGCACATCAACATGTCCACCGGCTGCAGCAACCTGGAATGGCTCAGTCTTTTCGCTCTTCTCGGCAACGTGAACCAATTGACCTGGCTTCACGCGGAATGATGGCCTGTCTACCCTTTGCCCATCAACAAGAATGTGGCGGTGCACGACAAGCTGACGAGACTGTGCAATAGTTCTGGCAAATCCTGCGCGGAGGATTACAGCGTCAAGTCTCATCTCAAGAAGCTCGACAAGATTCTCACCGGTAAGACCGGTTGCACGCTTTGCTTCCTCGAAGGTCTTTTTTAGCTGAGCTTCGCGAATTCCATACTGAGCCCTAAGTCTCTGCTTCTCTCGCAGACGAACGGCAAAGTCACTGTCGGCTTTTCTTTTTGTGCGGCCATGCTCTCCAGGAGCGTATGGCCGCTTTTCAAGATACTTTGCGGATTTTGGCGTTAGCGCCAATCCCAGTGCTCTGGAAAGACGGGTTTTACTGCGAGTGCGCGATGTCTTGGACACAGCTTCCTTTCAATATATGCAAGCAATGAAAAGACGGTAGAGGCTCGTCTCGATGTGCCTAGAAAGGTCCGCTAATTGACTCTTGTCCATTTGGTCGACTCATTGCAGCCGCGCTCTGAGTCCAAATTGGCAACGAGTAAAGTTTAGCACCGTCAACGTGATGGTATCAAGCGTTTTTACCCCGAATAATGGCCTTTAGTGCCTTCCATCGATCAACTAGCGGCTTCTCAAAACCGGAGCTTTTGGGTTGGAAATACTCAGGAACATTGTCAACGTAGCTTTGGGTTACAACCATGCGCTCGTCGTCGTGCGGGTAGCGGTAGTGCTTGTCGCCCTCACCTCTTCCCAGGGACGTTCCTCGAAGACTTAGAGGGATGGCAGGTAAAAACCCTCCCCTGACATCGGCAACGGCGGAGTCAATAGCCAGATAAGCCGAATTGGACTTCGGGGCAAGGCTTAGGTAGATAGTCGCTTCAGATAATGGAATTCTGCCTTCTGGCATGCCGATTATTGAGACGCTCTCATAGCAAGCAACGGCCAGGCTCAGAGCTGTTGGGTCTGCAAGGCCGATGTCCTCAGATGCCAACAGAATGAGCCTTCGGGCTATAAACTTGGGATCCTCTCCCCCCTCTAACATTCTCGCTAGATAGTGGATTGCGGCGTCAGCATCGGATCCGCGCACAGACTTGATAAACGCACTGATCGTGTCATAGTGATTTTCGCCCTCGCGGTCGTACCTAACCAACGCAGTCTCCAGGCTTGCCAGCACATCCTCAACGTGCACCGAAACATCCTTTGTGTCTTGGAGCTCAACTGCTCGCTGCGCGCTAGCTTCCAATATGGTGAGAGCCCTCCTGGCGTCACCTCCTGCGACGTCAACAATCCTTTGCAGAGCTCCGTTGTCAATCGAGATGGAAGAAGCTAGCCCTCGAGGGTCGGTTACCGCGTTTGATACAAGTAATTTGACGTCACTTTGAGAAAGGGGCTCAAGACGAACTATGAGTGATCGTGATAGTAGCGGGGCAATCACGGAAAAAGAAGGATTTTCGGTTGTTGCCGCGATCAGGATGATAATCCCAGCTTCAACAGATGGAAGCAGAGCATCCTGCTGGGCTTTGGAAAACCGATGGATTTCATCCAGAAACAAGATTGTGCTCACGCCGTAAGTTTCTTGTTCGGTCCGAGCCTTCTCAATAACTTCTCGAAGATCTTTTACACCGCTGGATACCGCAGAAAGCTCGATGAACTTGCGTCCGGACGAATTTGCAATCGCTCTTGCAATTGAGGTCTTACCAGTCCCAGGCGGTCCCCATAAAACGACAGACGCACTAGAAGACCCCGGGGCTTGAGGTTTCGCCAGCAGTTGAAGTGGAGAACCTGGGGCTAGTGCTTGATCTTGCCCAACTATGTCCTCTAACGACCTGGGCCTCATGCGAGCAGCTAGAGGGGCGCCAGCATGAAATAGGGATTGGCTCATAAGGCCAAGAGTATTAGAAACAGGTGCGAAATCTTTGTAAACTCGTCAAGTACGCCATCAACCGAAAGCTGACACCAATTGACCAAATCTCCAACGATCAAAAGCTCAGAGCGAGAACGACTTGCAAGGTTCGAAGCTAAACAAGGCCTCGAGCAAGCCAAGGCTACGAGACGCAGACGAGACAATCGACTATCAATTTTGGTCTCCACCTTCGCGGTTTTGTTTGCTATCGGCGGCCAGATAACATTCCAAACTTTGTTCCCTGCTCAAGACAGTTCAACAAGTGAAACCGATACTGCTGACCTCGTCAAACCGATTCCCGACCCTGCCATCGCCGAGAGTAGAACTTGGAACGGAACAATGCAAGTTGGAAATGCCGAACTTGAGATAGAACTAGATGGAGCGGTCGCGCCCCAAGCGGTTGCAAACTTCGTCGAGCTATCAAAGACCGGATTTTTTGAAGGAATCAGTTGTCACAGACTCGTAACCGAAGGAATATTTGTCCTACAGTGCGGTCAATCTTCAGAGACACCCGATGGTGGGCCAGGTTACCGGTTTGGGCCTATTGAGAATGCACCAGTTGATAACTCCTACCCAGGTGGCACTATAGCGATGGCCAGAGTTAGCTCCGATGAAGTTGGCGCAGAGGCAGCAGCTGCGAGCATGACCAGTCAATTCTTTATTGTCTACAAGGACTCGGTAATTCCAGCTGATGAAGCCGGGGGCTACACAGTGTTCGGCAAGGTGCTGTCAGGTCTAGAGGGATTGAATTCTGTTATCGAAGCTGGGGTTGAAGGTGGAGGCCTAGAGGGGCGACCAGCCCTCGAAACCAAGCTAGGACTCATCGAACTAAGATAATTACCTGATACTAACCGCAGGAGCAAATAGGTGTCCCAAGCAACTAGCACCAATGGAAGAGTAGACGAGGAAAACAACGTCTACGTCTTTGACAACGGCTCAGAGCGAAAAGTGGGTCAGTACCCAGGTGTAACCAGAGACGAAGCGCTGGCATACTTCGAGAGAAAATTCCAGGAACTTGAGTCCAATGTTCGTATTCTCGAGCAGAGAGTCAAAAACAAGGCCGATGCGATAAGCATCGCTAAGGCCGCCAAGAAGCTATCCCTCGACTTACAAGAGCCCGCAGCCGTTGGAAACATTCAAGATCTTCGAGAACGAGTTTCCAACATCACTCCCAACATCGAGCAGCTCAAAAAGGACAAAGCAGAGGCCTCCGATAAGGCCATAAAGGATTGCCTGAAGATTAGAGCTGAAATCGCAACCAAAGCACAGGCGCTCGCGGAAAAAGATCCGCAAAAGACCCAGTGGAAGATTGCATCAAAGCAAATGACTGAACTGTTCGACCAGTGGCAATTGTCTCAGAAATCAGCGCCAAAAATTCCACGCAAAGACTCTGAAGCAATCTGGAAGCAATTCTCACAAGCAAGAACAAAGTTCGAAGCGAACAAGCGAGCCTTCTTTTCCGCATTGACCGCGGAAAGTAAGAATGTTCGCGCCAGGAAAACTGCCCTTGTCGCTCAAGCTGAGGCCTTGGAAGCCAAAGGTTCCGACTCGTCAATGGAATACAGGAAACTACTAGATCAGTGGAAACTTAGCGGAAGATCTCAAGGTTCCCAAGATGACGCTCTCTGGGAACGTTTCAAGGCCGCAGGTGACAGCATCTATGCCCGCAGAAAAGAAACCGTGGCGAAAGAATCTGTTGAATTCCAAGCAAACTACGACACTAAGATTTCAATAATCGCCGAAGCCGAGAAATTGGATCCGAAGGGCAACCTTGCTGAGGCTAAGAAGACTCTCTTGTCTCTGCAGACAAAATACGAGAAGGCTGGCAAGGTCCCTAAAGACAAGATCAGAGAGATCGATTCTCGGATGAAGGCGGTAGAGAAGAAGTTCAAGGACTATGAACAAGAGCAATGGCGTGCATCAGACCCGGCCGCCATTGAAAGAACCAACTCAGTGGTTCAACAGCTTGTGGAATCTATTGAAAAGCTGGAAAAGGAACT
>CAXNHQ010000075.1:0-4775 GCA_964202285.1 Rhodoluna sp.
TTCGTTGTTACTTGAGATTGACCGCAAAGTTCTAATAAGGGCACCGTGTGAGATCGCAAGAATGCGTTTTCCTGGGTGGCTCTTTTCAATAGTGTCCAATAGTGCTTGGGATCTTTGAATCAGATCTGTTCGCGACTCGCCTCCAGGGATTTCATCTAAGCTTGAATACTTTGCCTTCCACTGATCGTAATCAAGCCCTTCGGCTTCACCAAAAGACCTCTCAATTAATAGATCCAACGTCAAAATCTCTTCAAACCCGGATTGCTCAGCGATGATCTCGGCGGTCTGACGAGCCCTACCCAGTGGGGAAGTGATAACGATATCCCAATCGTCTCGGCTGATCAATTTAGAAGCCGTTCTTACCTGTTCAATGCCAGTGGCGTTCATCGGAATGTCCGTGACCCCTTGGAGCAGGAAATTGATGTTCCAATCAGTTTGTCCGTGGCGAAAGAGTCCAAAATGGGTGTTAGTCAATGTATTCGGTGCTCCTACTATCTCAGGGCTATTTCTCATTGTGGCTAGAAGTTATTGCCACAGCTGTCGTCATCGACAGTGTCCGAGGGGGGACTCGAACCCCCACCCCCTTGCGAGGACTAACACCTCAAGCTAGCGCGTCTACCATTCCGCCACCCGGACTTACCAAATCGAATCGTATCACGAGGGCTAGAGCAGCTTGAAGGTACTTGGCATCGAGGTTGATAGCGGGTAGTTTTGGGTTATGGCTACTGATCCAAGATCTGCTCTAACGCTTTTTATTGCGGCTCTCGAGAAACACTTCGAGGCAGTTGCGTCACAGCGCGGTTCAGGTGATTCTAGTGTCGAGAGGGCCTACGATCAGCTCGAAGACTCTTTCTTGGTTTACGAAGAGTCCCTTTCGGAAGAGTATGGCGAGTTTCTTCCAATCACGATTGCCGAAGAGGATAATTGAGCTTTCTCGAAGCGCTAATCCTCGGTTTAGTTCAGGGTCTAACAGAGTTTCTTCCAATATCCTCATCAGCTCATGTCCAGATCGCGCAAGAACTCATGGGACAGTCAATGCTTAGCAAGCCACAGCTAACTGCCTTCATCGCTACTATTCAACTCGGGACCGAAATTGCAGTAGTTGGTTACTTCGCAAAAGACATCAAGCGAATCTCTTTTGCCTGGTTCGGCTGGGCGGCCAATCCAAGCAAGCCAATGGCAGCCGACGCCAAGCTTGGTTGGCTGATAATTGTTGGAACAATCCCTGTTGTTGTTCTGGGATTAGCGCTTCGTGATTTTGTTGAGAACGACGTTCGAAGCCTATGGGTAATTGCATTTACGCTTATTGGCTTTGGGGTAATTCTCGGTGTAGCAGACCTAGTTGGGAAAAAAGTCAAGACTATTTCAAGTTTGAACTACTTTCATGGAATCTTGTTCGGTCTAGGACAGGCTCTTGCCTTGATACCTGGTGTATCGCGATCTGGTGGCACCATTACCGTGGGACTCTTACTTGGCTACACCAGGCAAGCTGCAGCACGGTACAGCTTTTTACTTGCAATCCCAGCTGTTCTCGCCTCCGGTCTGTTCTTGTTCGTATCTAGTGTGGGAGATTTATCTAGCGATATGTTGCTTGCAACAATTGTTGCCACAGTGGTTTCCGGCTTAGTTGGCCTAGCTGTAATTCACTACCTGCTTAGGTATTTAGAAAATGGATCTTTCCTACCCTTTGTTATCTGGCGCGTGCTAGTTGGGGCGTGGCTGCTATGGATGCTGTCGACCGGCTCAATCGCCGCCTAAGCCTCTGGTGGTCGTTGCTCCGATTGTAAAAACTTTTCCAGCTCTCTAGCGATAGCCTCTCCGGAGGCAGCTTCAGAGTCAACTTCGTCCCGACTAGCTTCAAGTTGTTCGATATAGCCGGACATCTCTTCATCGTTCTCGGCAATCTCGTCGATCCCGCGTTCCCAGGCAAAAGCCTGGTCGGCAAGATCACCATGAGAGAAGTTCACCCCTAGCAGGCGTTCCAGTTCTGCTACCAAAGCCAGAGTGGCCTTGGGCGATGGTGAGGTGTGAACGTAGTGGGGGACAGCTGCCCATAAGGCTATGGTGGCGATACCAGCTTCTTCAAGAGCGATGCCGAGGGTGGAAACAATTCCAACTGGACCCTCGTAGCTACTTTTTTCTACACCGTCAATCTTCCGGACAGTTTCGTTTTGACTAGTCGCGGTAACCGAGATTGGGCGGGTGTGAGGGGTGTCGGCCAGCATGCCCCCGAGGAAAATGACCGTCTCAATCTCACGGTCTTCAATCATTTCAAGAACCTCTGCAACAAAAGATTTCCATCTCCGAGCAGGTTCAGTTCCAATCAGAACACTAAACCTTGAGAGGTTAGGGTCTTTGCTGGAAGAGATCAACAAACTGGTAGTGGGCCAGGTTAACTCGCGGTCACCGTTTTCGGAAAGTGACACTGTCGGTCTTGTGAATTGAAAGTCGTAGTAATCTTCTGGATCAACCTCAGCGGCAACTATGCAATCTAAGGACTCGCTTACAATATTGGCTGCTGCGCTGGCTGATTCAGCGGCGTCGTTCCATCCTTCAAAAGCGCAGATAAGCACTCGGCCCTTGAAAACATTGGCTTCGTCGTTCAAGCTTTGGACTGCGCTCCTTGGTAGGCGATATTCTTAGACTTAACTGTAAGGCAAACGGCGCCAGTAGAATTCAAGCATCATGAATAATCATTCGTTTCCTCACGCCGTGCTATGGGACATGGATGGCACGCTCATTGATTCTGAGCCCTATTGGCTGGCCAGCGAATCCGAATTTGCCAGCTCTCGCAACAGCAGCTGGGGGCCAGAAGACGGCTTAGGGGTAATTGGTATGTCTCTTTATGAATCTTCCAAGCTGCTAAAGGCTCGGGTTGGTACCGACTTGGAACCCCAGGAGATTATTGACGAAATCACAAACGGCGTTCTAGCAAGACTCGACCAGTCCATACCCTGGCGACCAGGGGCGCGCGAACTACTTATGCTGCTGAGAGAAAATTCGATCAAGACTGCTCTTGTAACTGGATCGATGCACCGCATGGCAAAACGAGTTGCGGATGCCATTGGCTTTGATGCCTTTGATCTCATCATTGGAGGGGACGATGTCAGTAAAGGAAAACCCCATCCTGAGTCCTATCTAAATGCAGCCTCGATTCTTGGAGTAGAGCCAACTAACTGCGTTGCTTTTGAGGATTCCCTTACTGGAATCAGCGCAGCGGAGGCCGCTGGTACCAAGGCAGTTGGCATCGCACACATTGTCGAGATACCTGCCAAACCAGGGCGAATCCTTTGGCCATCACTGGTAGGAGTAACACTCGAAGACCTAAAGGCGCTATTCGAATGAAGAAAGATAGCTCTTCGACTTTCCAGGCTGGAGACAAAGTTCAGCTCACTGGCCCCAAGGGCCGAATGAACACGATTGTCCTTACCCCTGGAGGAACATTTGGAACCCACCGCGGAGACCTTAGGCACGATGACATCATCGGCGTAGCCGATGGTTCGGTTGTTGCCAATCAATACGGCGTCGAGTACTTAGCTCTGAAGCCACTCCTAAACGATTTTGTGTTGTCCATGCCAAGGGGCGCAGCAATCATCTATCCAAAGGACGCGGCTCAGATTCTCGTTTCAGGAGACATCTTTCCGGGCGCCGTTGTTGTGGAGGCAGGAGTTGGCTCTGGTGCGCTGAGTATGTATTTACTTCGAGCCATCGGTCCCATGGGTAAGCTCCACTCATTCGAGAGAAGATCTGAGTTTGCCGAGATAGCCAAAGGTAACGTAACTAGTCAAGCAGGCGCTGTCCAGGAAAACTGGAGCATCCACTTGGGTGATCTGCAGCAAGAGCTGCCAGTGCACTGCGAAGCACAATCAGTGGATCGGGTTGTTCTTGACATGTTGGCGCCATGGGAATGCATCGACGAGGTTGCAACCGCTTTGAAGCCTGGAGGGTTGGTGATTGTTTATGTTGCTACCGTTACCCAGTTATCGAGGGTTGCAGAGCAAATTCGAGCAACACAAAACTTTACCGAACCAGAGGGTTTCGAATCACTTGTTCGACCATGGCATCTGCAGGGTCTAGCGGTTAGGCCGGAGCATCGAATGATTGGTCATACTGGATTCTTGATAACGGCTAGAAGACTGGCCCCCGGAACAGTGCTTCCCCAATTCAAGAAAAAGGTGAAGAGTACTGAATATACAGACGAGGATATCCAAGCTTGGAGCCCAGATGGACTCGGAGAGAGAAAGATCTCCGAAAAGAAGCTTAGGAAAACGGTCAGAAAGGCAAACTCCTAACTTGACCCCGACTCATCTACTAAACTTGTGAACTTAGTCCTTATCCTCCTGAAAGTTGCTTATCTTGAAGAAAATTGCCTTGGCCATTCCTGCACTATTGCTGTCACTAACCCTAACTAGTTGCAGCCCAGCGGTTACTCTGGCCTGTGAGCCAGCTCCAGGGGGTAGCCAAGTGGATTCAGTCGAAGTATCTGGAGCGGCCGATGAGCAGCCCAAGGTTACATTTGCTTCTCCGATAACCGCCGATGAAATTCAATCAAGAGTTGTTTTTGAAGGAAACGGAAACGTTTTCACGGGTAGGAACCTGATTGAATTTGAATTTGCAGGTTACAACGGTGGCACTGGCGAATTACTGCAGATGACGGAGTTTGACGGCTCAAGTCCAGCATCTGGTTTCTACGGACCCGACTCCATTCCAAACTTTTGTTCAGCACTGGCTGGTGCCAAAGAGGGAGCCAGAGTAGTAACAATTTTCCCGGCCAA
>CAXNHQ010000076.1:0-4772 GCA_964202285.1 Rhodoluna sp.
GGCCCAATCGAGGTTCTCGTTGCCAACGCCGGTATTACCAAGGACACGCTGCTGTTGCGCATGAGTGATCAGGACTTCGAAGATGTTGTGAACGTAAACCTGAACGGCGTATTTCGGGTTGTAAAGAGGGCGACCAAGTCCATGATTAAGCAAAGATTTGGAAGAGTGGTTTTGGTTGGAAGTGTAGTTGGGCTGCTTGGGTCACCAGGCCAAGTCAACTACTCGTCTAGCAAGGCGGCACTTGTTGGAATGGCTAGATCAATAACTAGAGAGCTCGGTGGCCGCGGAATCACCGCAAATGTCATAGCACCCGGATTTATCGATACCGACATGACCGCAGAATTAGAACCTGACCAGCAGAAGCAGTATCTAGACAGAATTCCCGCTGGAAGATTCGCAGCACCCTCAGAAGTTGCCAAGGTTGTTTGCTGGCTCGCAAGCGATGAAGCTGCATACATCTCAGGAGCGGTGATTCCTGTTGATGGTGGACTTGGTATGGGGCACTAGATTTACTTGATGAGCAAGTCTTCAAAGCAATCAATCGAAAGAGGAAAGCAGTTATGGGAATTCTAGAAGGTAAGAGAATATTGGTTACCGGTGTTCTAACCGAGGCCTCAATTGCTTTTTCCGTAGCGCGCTTGGCACAGGAGGAAGGCGCCGAGATTATCCTCTCTTCCTTTGGCAGAATGCTTGCGATCACCACGAAGATCGCAGAGCGTCTCCCAAAGCCAGCTCAGGTTATAGAACTAGACGCCACAAACGAAACCGACCTGACTGAATTGTCCTCGAGGATCTCTCAGCACTTTGATTCGATTGATGGGATAGTCCACGCGATAGCGTTTGCTCCACAAACAGCCCTCGGAGGCAACTTCCTAGAAACCCAGTGGCCTGATGTTTCAACCGCTGTAGAGGTTTCCGCCTACTCCTTGAAATCAATAACTATGGCCGCCAAACCTGTGTTGCGAAACCCATCATCTATTGTCGGGCTCACTTTTGACGCAAGAGTTTCATGGCCTGTATATGACTGGATGGGAGTTGCGAAAGCTGCGTTTGAAGCAACAGCAAGATACCTCGCGCGCTACCTTGGAAAAGATGGAATACGAGTAAATCTAATTTCTGCAGGCCCACTTAGAACTACAGCAGCAAAAGGTATTCCAGGATTTGCAAAAATGGAAGAGCTTTGGACAGACAGAGCACCACTTGGTTGGGACCTTACGAATACCGAAACGGCAGCTAGGGGAGTCATTGCACTTCTTTCAGACTGGTTCCCAGCCACCACCGGCGAAATGATTCACGTAGACGGAGGTTTGCACTCAACTGGAGCGTAGTTCAAGCAATTCAACCAGAGGCTTTAGTGAACTACCTTCAATAACCAGGTCCGCATACTGACGCAAAATTTCCTTTGGCCGAAAAGCTACAGCAAAGCCTGCAGCTTGCAGCATGGGAATGTCGTTCGCTCCATCTCCAACGGCTACTGTTTCTGAGACATCAAAGCCGTGATCCAAAGCCCAGCTCAACAGGGTCTTGGCTTTAGCGGCTGCATCAACTATCTCACCCGAAACCTTTCCCGTTAGGCATCCGTTCAGAATTTCTAACTGGTTTGCCAGAGAGAAATCCAAACCTAGGCGCTCCGCTAGTGGTGAAAGTACTTGCGAGAACCCTCCACTGATTGCGCCAATTAGGCCCCCGGAGCGATGTACTGAGTCGATTAGCTCTGAAACTCCATCGGTCACGGTGATCTCCGACTGAATTTCATCAAAGACCGAAACAGAAAGTCCTTCGAGTAAAGCTACCCTCATCAAAAGAGCCTGCCGAAAGTCAATATCTCCAGCCATAGCCCTGTCGGTGATCTCTTTGACCTGCTCGCGTGAACCAACCTTTGCGGCTAGTAGTTCGATTACCTCTTGCTCGATCATGGTTGAGTCAACATCGAGTACTACCAAGCGCTTCATGAATCCGCGTCCTTTGACTGCGCTTGATGTTTTGATCGATTACCCATAACTCGATGTTATTCCAGTCCAGGCTCCAGCTCAGGCATCGATTATGCTGATTTACATGAGCCGGGTTTTGGATTTCAATAACATCACAGTGCAGCGGGATGGCAAATCGATTCTCAATAACCTCGATTGGCAGGTTGAATCAAATCAACGTTGGGTCATTATCGGCCCTAACGGGGCTGGTAAAACTACTCTGCTTCGTGTAGCGGCCGCCCAAATTCAACCGACCACAGGGACTGCGAAAATCTTGGGACAGACGCTTGGGGCTATCGATGTTTTTGAACTGAAGACGCGAATTGGTTTTGCTTCTAACGCTCTTTCTCAGCACATTCCAAACTCAGAGACCGTTTTAGATGCTGTCATGACAGCAAGCTACGGAATTACTGGGCGCTGGAACGAGAAGTATGAAGATGTAGATCAGAGACGAGCAAATAGAGTGCTTGCCGAGTGGCAACTCGATGGCTACGGCGATAGGCCATTTGGCACGTTGAGCGATGGGGAGAAAAAGCGGACTCAGATTGCCAGATCTGTTATGACCGATCCAGAGCTTCTGCTTTTGGATGAGCCAGTGGCAAGCCTGGATATGGCGGCCAGGGAACACACCATCGAAGTGCTGTCTAGCTACGCCTTGGCCCCGACCGCCCCAGCGATAGTGATGGTTACCCATCACATCGAAGAGATTCCTCGTGGCTTCACGCATGCGCTGATTCTAAGTAAGGGTCAGGCGTTTGCCGCTGGTGAGCTAACCAGCACCATAACTACCGAGAAGGTGTCCGAGGCCTTTGGCTACCCGCTTGAAGTTACTAGCGAGGCAGGCAGATTCCGCGTTCGGGCAAATAACCGCTAGTTTTGGGGATTTTGCTCTGGTATAGTTGTCGAGTTGCCAGTTCGGATAACAGATCCTCAAAAAACAGAAGGTTTTTCCATGAAGTCAGAAATTCACCCAAATTACCAGGCGGTAATCTTTCGCGACCTTGCCTCAGGTGAAAGCTTTCTTACTCGTTCAACTCTCACAAGTTCAAAAACTCTTAAGTGGGAAGACGGTCAGGAATACCCAGTATTCGACGTAGAAATATCTTCAGCTTCGCACCCGTTCTACACCGGGAAGCAAAGAATCATGGACGCAGCCGGAAGAGTTGAGAAGTTCAACACTCGCTACAAGAACTTCGGCTCCTAAAGCTTTAGAGGCCACCCTCTTACAACAGTGAAATCTGGAGAGCTCTTTCTCCGAAAACTTTCATAAGAATCATCTTGAGCTGCGCTCCAGGCGACTTGGGCATTGTGAAGCTCTGTGACATCAGCTGGCAATTTCCCAGCAAACTTTCTTGCTATCGCTTGGGCTACTTTACCCGCTGCGACTGCGTCGGCTGTTGCGTTGTGTGCGTCAGATAGCTGAACACCATAAATTGACGCCGCTACCTGCAAGGTTCGTTTCCCAGAACGATATGTGTCAACAAATTTATCGATAACCATCGGGTCAATCACTGGCTGGGGGTTTGAAAGTGGCTCCAATCCATTTCTTAGAGCCTCGTAATGCAAAATGGTGAAGTCGTATGGCGCGTTGTATGCAACGACTGGGATGCCCTGAGCAAAAAAACCACGAAGGGCTTCCAAGATCTCGGCAACAACCTCAGCGCTATTTCGACCTTCAGATCGTGCTTTTTCAGTAGTTACTCCGTGCACGTTAGAGGCGGCTTCTGGTATCTCAATACCTGGATCTGCCAGCCACTCCTTATTGGAGCCGGTGACTTGACCTTGCTCGTCTATTTCAACTGCGCAAGCCGTGACAATCCGAGCCTCTTTCAAATCAAGCCCAGTAGTTTCAAGATCGAACACCGCAAGCTTTTTTGCCCAAGGCAACTGGTCACCCAGATCAAAGCTCAGCTGATCATTCACAATAGAAGAATAGGGGTCTTTTCTTCCTCCGTCTGGCATTACTAAGAGCTAGCGATTGCGTCCAATTAGACTTGTTCGGTGCTCGCAGATGAACTAACTAATAAAGCCCGCAAACTCGGTGTGAGGCAGACTGCAACAATTTCTGGGGTAAAGAGCGTCTACTACGAGTACCCATCCGATGGGTCATCCGAAGAAACCGTTGTCTTGATTCACGGCTATCGCGGAAACCACCACGGCCTCGAAGCAATCGCCGGAGGACTGGGCAAGTTTCGAGTCTTGATTCCAGATTTACCTGGCTTTGGTGAGTCCGAGGAACTTACTGGCGTGCATGATCTTGATGCCTACGCAAATTGGCTCGAGCAATTCCTGATTACTCTGGGCGCGGATAAAACCTCGCATGTAGTTGGACATAGCTTTGGCTCTTTGGTTGCTGGATTGTATGCTTCAAGGCGCTCAAGCAAAAGCGTGATTTTGATAAATCCGGTTTCGGCGCCAGCACTTTCTGGCCCTAGAGCTTTTCTAACAAAGGTCACTTCGGCCTTCTATCATCTAAGCCGATCATTGCCTGAGGGGCTTGCTAACTGGTTGCTACGGAGCCCAATAGCGGTGATGGTGATGAGTTCTGTAATGGCAAAGACAACCAACAGATCTCTTAGACGCTGGATTCACAAGCAACATCTTGACAACTTCAGCGACTTCGCTTCAGTGAGGGTGGCCGCTGAAGCATATGATGCTTCAATATCTACCGATCTATCCAAATTGGCCTATTTGATAACGAGCCCGGTATTGATTATCGCGGCAGTGCTCGATGACATAACAAGCATTCAAGTTCAACGGGATGTGGCTGAAACCTACCCAAATGCCACAATTGTTGAGTTA
>CAXNHQ010000077.1:0-4699 GCA_964202285.1 Rhodoluna sp.
GGCAAACCGAGCGGTTGCAGGTCTTAGCACTGAAAGCGCGATCACGGCGTCAGGCAAGAATGTTGTGATACTTGGCGGGGGAGATACCGGAGCCGACTGTCTCGGCACTGCAACGAGGCAAGGAGCCACATCGGTAACAACTATCGCAATAGGTCAGAGGCCACCGGAATCACGTCCCGATTCACAACCGTGGCCTACTTTTCCAAACTTGTTTGAAATCAGTAGCGCACACGAGGAATTCGGCGAGAGACAGTATCTGGCCTCAACTCTAGAGTTCATAGGCGAGAGTGGAAAGCTAACTGGTATAAAGATCGCAGACACTGGTTTCGAAAGTGGGAAAAGAACTGCAATTCCTGGTACCGAGCGAGTAATCAAAGCCGACCTTGTTCTGCTAGCTCTAGGATTTAGCGGGCCTAGAACCAAGGACGCTGTCGATTCACTAGCTCTCGGATTAGACTTGAGTGGTAACTTCGCTAGAGATGACAGTTTCGCTACAGAGGTGCCTGGGGTCTTTGTGGCCGGCGATGCAGGGCGTGGACAGTCTTTGATCGTCTGGGCTATTGCTGAGGGAAGAGCGGCGGCAGCATCAATAGATAGATTCCTCGAAGGAACCACAGATTTGCCCTCACCGGTGCGGGCTTCCGACAAACCCTTGTCGGTATACACCTAACCACGAAGACAATAGAAGGAATAATCATGAACAGACGCGCGAAAATTGTGGCCACACTTGGGCCAGCCACATCAAGCTACGAGAGCATCCGCGCAATCATAGAGGCCGGTGTCGATGTGGCTCGGATGAATCTCAGCCACGGAAGCTATGAAATTCATGAAGAGATTTACAAAACGGTTCGTAAAGTTTCAGCTGACTTGGGAAAATCTCTAGGAATATTCGTTGATCTTCAGGGCCCTAAAATTCGCCTTACCAAGTTTCGTGATGGTCCAGTGACTCTGGTCAAAGGTGCCAAGTTCAGTATCACTACAGATGAAATCGAAGGGGATATCAACGTCTGTGGGACAACATTCAAGGGTTTACCAGCTGATGTAAACGTAGGCGATACTCTGCTAATAGACGATGGCAAAATCCGCCTTCGCGCTACGGAAGTAACGGCAACAACTGTCATCACTGAGGTTGAAATCGCTGGCCAGCTTTCCAACAACAAGGGAATAAACCTTCCTGGCGTTGCCGTAAACGTTCCAGCTCTGTCGGAAAAAGACGAGCAAGACCTCAGGTGGGCGATCAAGCTGGGTGCCGACATGGTTGCTCTGTCCGTTGTACGAGACGCATCCGACATCACTCGTGTTCACGAGATTATGCGGGAAGAAAAGCGCATGTTGCCTGTGATTGCAAAGATTGAAAAACCACAAGCGGTAGAAAACCTAGAAGAAATAATCGACGCGTTTGATGCAATCATGGTTGCCCGAGGGGATTTGGGTGTTGAGCTTCCACTAGAGCAGGTTCCTATCGTTCAAAAACGCGCTGTTGAGCTTGCAAGACGCTGGGCGAAACCAGTGATTGTCGCAACCCAGATGCTGGAATCGATGATTTCTGCGAGCATTCCTACCAGGGCTGAAACTAGCGATGTCGCAAATGCTGTCCTAGATGGAGCTGACGCACTGATGTTATCCGGTGAAACTAGCGTTGGCTCTTTTCCGGTTGAAACGGTATCTACGATGGCGCGCATCATTCAATCGACAGAGGAAAACGGTTTAAGTCGTATCCCCGATCTTGGAACAAGGCCTCACACTCAAGGTGGTGCAGTTTCATTCGCAGCTATGGAGATAGCCGAGCTTCTTGGCTCAAAGTTTGTCTGCGTGTTTACCGAGAGCGGGGATTCATTGCGGAGGATTTCGAGGCTTAGATCCTCTGTGCCCGTGCTTTCATTTACGCCAAATGAGCAAACTGCTCGTGAGCTATCGCTAGTTTGGGGTGCAAGAACCTACCTAGTTCCCAAAGTCACACACACGGATGCGATGTTTGATCAGGTAGACATTTCAGTTCTGGACGAGGGTCTTTGCCGTGAGGGTGATGAGGTTGTTGTAGTTGCTGGAACGCCACCTGGAGTGTCTGGTTCCACGAACACCCTTAGGGTTCACAAGGTTGGAACTGGGGCTAGTAGCTAAAGACAAGTGGTGCCGGAAGTGGGATTCGAACCCACACGTCCTTTCGAACAAAGCATTTTGAGTGCTCCGCGTCTGCCGTTCCGCCATTCCGGCAGTACCACGCTCTGAAGTCTATTCCATTTTGTTTCGAGGGTTTTGACCCAATTGGAATAAAGTTAGCGACATGGGAGAGTTGACCAAAAAGCGAATCGTAGTAGTCGAAGATGAGTCGCTTATCCGAATTGACATCGTTGAAACCTTGAAAGTTCAAGGATTCGATGTTGTAGGCGAGGCCAGCAATGGTGTAGCCGCTATCGAACTAGCAAAGAGCATGAAGCCAGATTTGATGGTGCTGGACATAAAGATGCCAGACATGGATGGCCTGTCTGCAGCAGAGGAAATAGCGAAGCTTCGGATACCAGTTGTCTTCTTGACCGCTTTCAACCAGCAAGAGCTAATCACGCGAGCAGCTGAGGTTGGTGCGATGGCCTTCCTCGTGAAACCCTTTTCGCCCGATGATCTAATCCCAGCGATCGAACTTGCACTTTCTAGGCATCAACAGCTGATTGCACTAGAAGCGGAGGTATCGGATCTCAACGAGCGTTTGGAAACTCGCAAAATGGTTGAGCGGGCCAAAGGAGTGCTTGGGCAACAAATGGGGCTTTCAGAACCGGACGCCTTCCGGTGGATTCAAAAGGCCGCAATGGATCGACGAATTGGAATGGTCGAAGTGGCTAGAACTATTCTGGATCAGCTGGAGAAGTAGCTTTTCTTATCAGGTTAGTGATTCGAACCGTTGAGAGCCTGTCTCCGGACTCATTGGTTACCACTATCTCGTGAACAGTTAGCGACTTGCCAAGTGAAATGGCGGTTGCTGTTCCAGTGACTAATCCACTGGTGGCGGATTTGGTGTGAGAAGCTGAGATTTCAATGCCAACTGCATATCCGTTCGGGTGAGCCCAGACATTCGCTGCAAACGAACCCAGAGTTTCGCCTAGCACCAAATATGCTCCTCCATGTAGCAATCCGATTGGTTGAGTGTTTCCCTCAACTGGCATTGTGGCAACAGCACGCTCTGCACTTAGCTCGAGAATCTGAATGCCCATTTTCTCGGCTAACGCTCCAACACCGCGCGATGAGGCAACTTGCTTGGCCTGGTCGCTAAGTTTCGGCTCATGCTCAGACATACAAGACCTCTCACAATAGGTTCGCCGGCAAGCAAAGTAGGCTTGCACTCATGAACCCTAAGCCTACCTTGATGCTTATAGATGGGCACTCTCTGGCGTTCAGAGCATTCTACGCACTGAATCCATCAAACTTTAAGACGCCAGACGGCCAACATACAAATGCTGTTCATGGATTTATCTCAATGCTGTTGAACTTGTTAGAAGGGGAAAAGCCCACCCATCTTGCAGTTGCCTTTGACATCTCGGGGCCATCGTTTCGAGCTATCGAGTATCCCGAGTACAAAGGAAATCGTGGGGAAACTCCGGTGGAGTTTTACGGTCAGACAGAACTTTTAGAAGAAGCCATGCAAAGCATGAACATCACAACATTGACCAAAAAGGACTACGAGGCCGACGACATACTTGCCTCTTTGGCCGATCAAGCATCGGCAAGCGGGTTTAGAGTCCTTGTGGTCTCAGGAGACAGAGATACTTTCCAGCTAATAAGCGAGAACACAACAATTCTTTACCCCATCAAGGGAGTTATGAATCTTGCTCGAATGACGGATGAGGCAGTCGTTGAACGATATGGAATTCACGCAAGTCAGTATCCCGACCTGGCGGCACGGGTAGGAGAAACATCAGATAACCTACCTGGCATACCAGGTGTTGGCCCAAAGACCGCCGCAAAGTGGTTACAACAGCATGGTGATCTGAAATCAATACTTGATGGCGCTGGGGATGTTCCGGGTAAAGTCGGGGAGTCCTTGCGACAGCACAGCGATCTGGCCCTAAGAAACAGAAGATTGAATCATCTCGTAAGAGATCTAGACATGGGTGTTGAGTTTGAGACTTTTCGACTCACGGCTGTTGACGAGAAGAAGGTTCGTGCGGCCTTTTCCAAAATGCACTTCAAGACCCTCACGGAGCGAGTTCTGCGTCTCAGGGGTGTTGCTGGAACACAAACTTCTGGTTTGCCAAGCGCTCATGTCTCAAGCCAACCCGATAAAGAACTTCAACCCACGCAGCCAGTGTCCAAAACGGTTCCAGTTATTCCAGAGGTTAGCGACCTCGACGAAGTAGCCTTATTAGCTTGGCTAGAAGCCCAACCCGTTGTTGGTTTTGAGGTAGAGGAGACAGAAGCCGGCTTGCTGTTTGGATTCGCCTCAGACACCCAAAGGGCTTGCTTACGCGGTAATCATGGGGCTAATTTTGCGAGTTGGCTTGCAGCGGGGGACAAACCCAAAATTCTCTTTGACCTCAAGGGAACCAAGAGACTACTCCTTGAGCATGCTCTAGACGTCGATGGTGTTGTAGAAGATGCACTTTTGCTTGCATATCTGTTGAACCCACTGCGCAGAAATTTCTATGTTGATGACATAGCTCAGGAGTACCTCGGAATTGCCGTAACAAGGTCGGATCCGAATCAACTC
>CAXNHQ010000078.1:0-4652 GCA_964202285.1 Rhodoluna sp.
ACAAACTTTTAGACCGAAACTGAGACTGTTTTTCCTGTCTGTGACGACTCCAGGGCAGCGTTGGCTAGAACCAGAGCAGCTCGGCCGTCTTCGAAGTCTGGGCTGTTTGAGGCCTCGCCACGAACCTTCTTCATGAACTCGGCTAGCTCCAATAGGTAAGAGTCCATGTATCGCTCTAGGAAGAAGTTCTGATACGGCTCTTTGACCTCAGCGCTGGTCTGGTTAAAGAGCCTCACGTTGGTGTTGGTTAGGTTTTCCACCCTGAGCATTCCCTTGTCACCAAAGGCTTCCATCCTCTGGTCAAAGCCGTAAATGGCATGACGAGAATTGTTGATTAGTACCAATTCATCGTTAGCGCCACGCAATGTAACGCTGGTGGCGTCGTAGTCGCCCAGCTCCTTGATTTCACTCGAGAACTGGTTGAAACCATTGGCTGTCACCGAAACGATGTTCGGTACAAAGAATCTACCCATGTCAAAATCGTGAATTGTCATGTCCCTGAAGATACCCCCCGACACAGCTAAGTACTCCTTTGAGGCTGGGGCTGGATCCCTGGAAATCAAGACCAGCTGTTCTAATTTTCCAATTTCACCGGCTTGGACTCTTTGGTGCACCGAGTTGAAGTGTGGGTCGAAACGGCGGTTGAAGCCAAGCACGATTGGAACGCTGGCTTTTGCTGCCTTCTCGCGCATGGCGTCGACCCTTGTAATGTCTAGATCAATTGGCTTCTCGCAAAGAATCGGAATGTTGGCATCGATTGCCGCACTGATTAGATCCAAATGTGTTGCGGTTGGGGATGCAACGATAACGGCATCCACCTTGGATGAATCAAAGCAGTCCAGTGCCTCACCGGTTGCAACACCGCCATACTGCTCGGCCGTTTTCTTGGCACCTTCAACAAAGACATCGGCCACCATTGCAAGTGTTGCTCCCTCAGTTCTGGCAACACTACTGGCGTGAACCTGACCTATTCGACCGGTGCCAATCAAACCAAATCTCATTGGTGCATTCACTTGGGTACTCCTCATTGTTGGGGTGAAACAGCTATGTAATAACAAATCATAGATGTTAAAGAAGGCTTGAAATGTAAAAACCCATGGGGACCAATAACTGGTCCCCATGGGTTTCTAAGTTTGTTTCTTTAGCCCCTGATTGCTTTGGCGAACTGCCTAAACGATCGAACTAGCTTGTTCATATCGTTTTGAGTGTGAGCAAAGGAAACCAGCCACTGCTCATCTAGGCCCGGAGGTGTAATGATGCCTCGGTTTAGTCCCCACAGCCAGCTAAGTTCCGCAAGCTCAAAGTCGGTTGATTTGAAATCGCGGTAATTACGAACTGGGCTTGGTGACCAAATAACAGCACCCTTAACACCAAATCCAACAGTGTGTGCTGGAAGAGCGTACTCGTCGATGATCTTGTCGATTGCATCTAGGGTTGCGTTGTTGATTCCTTCTGCCTTGGCTAGGGCCGCTTCAGTTGCGATGTTGTCAACAGCAATAGCTGCTGCAACCACAAGAGGGTTTCCGTTGTAGGTTCCAAAGTGAGCCATGCGACCATCAACTACTGGTTGCATGAATTCTTTCTTACCCCCAAAAGCAGCAAGTGGCAATCCACCACCGATGCTCTTGGCAAGAGTGATTAGATCTGGCTTTACGCCAACTCGGATTGCAGCACCAGCAACACCTGCGGTGAGACCCGTTTTTACCTCGTCAAAGATAAGTGCAACCTTGTATTTGTCGCACAATTCCCTAACGGCTTTTAGGTAACCCTCGTCCGGCAGAATAATTGAAAGGTTCTCAATAATCGGCTCCATCATTAGCGCGGCAATTGTCTTGCCGTGTTTTTTCATGATTGCTTCTAGTCGAGCGGTGTCGTTGTATGAAACAACAAACACCTCACCGCCTTCAATTTCAGATGGGTAATAAGGTTTAGGTGTCGATACGGAACCAAGTTTCTCAACTGGTGCCTTCACTGATACCAGAAGTGGATCGTACCCACCGTGGTATCCACCTTCGATTTTGATGATTGCCTTTTTACCGGTTGCTGCCCTGGCAGCACGAATCGCATACATCGTCGATTCGGTACCAGAGTTGGTAAAGCGCAACATATCAATGTCGAATCGCTTCTGGAACCTTTCAGCGGCCTCCGTTGCCAGAGGTCCTGGGGTAACAAATAGCGTTCCGACCGAGCGCATGGCCTTCTTGACTGCCCTCACAACTTCCTTGTTGAGGTGGCCAACCAACATCGCACCAAAGCCCATAGACAGATCCAGAAGCTTCCGACCGTCTACGT
Source organism: Rhodoluna sp. (assembly GCA_964202285.1). GTDB lineage: Bacteria > Actinomycetota > Actinomycetes > Actinomycetales > Microbacteriaceae > Rhodoluna. The sequence goes on from CAXNHQ010000078.1 coordinate 2,293, forward strand.
CTTTGAAGTAAGCGCCCTTGGCGGAAACTATTGAGATTGGATATGGATCCCAGTACTGAAAACTCGAGGTTACGCCAAGAGGCAGAACCTTGCTCGCACGCTTGTTATGCGTGCCTGAGTTAGTAGTTTGAGAACGAAATGTAGCCCATTCCTGAGCCAATAATTTCTTCACCCTCGTTTTGCTAATCGGGGTGTATTTCTGTGGTACTCGGCGCCTTCCGGCAGGATCGTGTTTTAGGTTTAGAACTTTGGACACGTTCTATCACTCCTTCGTGTCCTACCATTCTGTCTTAGGAATGAAATAAACACCAATCCTTGCCGATACTGGCATGTATGGGGTGTTTTTTGAAAAACTTTTTGTTTTTCCATTTTTTATGGAGTTTTCTTGATTTCTTTTTTTCCAAGTTTTTTGTCCCATAAACTTTAGGGATGAAAGCCGACTTGCTAACACTGGGTGCAATTTTTTTATGGGCGTCCTTGGCTTCACTTGTAACGCTACTTTCAGACATTCCACCGTTGTTACTTACCGGTATCGGTCTAATCATTGGCGCTTTGGTTTCTATTCCTTCACTTAGATTCGGAATCAAGCCTTGGAAAGTGCCAGCAAAGACTTTGCTACTTGGGGTTTATGGTCTCTTCGGTTATCACCTAATGCTTTTTCTTGCGCTACAAAACGCACCTGCGGTCGAGGCGAATCTTGTCAATTATCTTTGGCCGCTTTTGATTGTCTTGCTGAGCCCGATTTTTACTAAATCGCTCACGCTAAATTTCAGATACGTTCTTGCTGCTATCTCCGGATTCGCAGGGGCAGTGATTGCCATAACTTACAACGGTTCAGGACTGGAATCTCTTTCAATTGAGGTGGGTTACTTATTCGCTCTAGCGGCAGCGGTGATCTGGGCAACTTACTCTTTGGCGACCACCAAGGTACCAAGCTTCCCTACCCCAGCAATTGGGCTCTTCGCTCTGGTGTCTGGAGTGCTAGCAATTGGCGCTCACTTCCTTTTTGAGCCAGCTGCTTCGATAAGCACGGCAGATTGGCTCCTTCTTCTGGTTCTTGGAGTTGGCCCTCTGGGAGGAGCTTTCTACCTCTGGGACGCAGCTCTCAAGATTGGCGATCCTAGAAGAATTGGATTACTGGCATTTTTGACACCGCTACTGTCAACAGTCCTGCTCGTTTTAGTGAGTGGTAATCCGTTTAGCTGGCAGTTGATTATCTCAGCAGCTCTGATTATCGGTGGGGCTTTGTTTGCAAGGTCTGCTAAAACTAAGACATCCCGCTAGTTTGTCTGATTGGTGGAAAGATTAGATGATGCTCAATTCGAAACCCAAACTAAACCCTCTAAAGTCAGTAATTCAATTCATTTTCGACGTGGCTCGAGGGATGCTTATGGGAGTTGCAGAAGTGCTACCGGGTATTTCTGGTGGAACAGTCGCCCTAATTATTGGAATTTACGAACGTATAGTTTTTTCAGCATCTGAGGCGGTGAAGGGTTTTGTTCTCTTGCTTTCATTTTCCAAGCCAAAGTGGAAGCAAGCAAGAAAGAGATTTGATTCAATAGAGTGGCCGTTGTTAGTACCCCTGCTTCTGGGGATGATTATTGGTATTTTTGCATCAGCGGCAGCGGTTCTTCCGTTAATGGAGTCGTACCCGAGCCTGTCGTTTGCTGCATTTGCCGGATTGATTCTTGCCTCGCTTGCGGTTCCAATTACGCTTTCGGGAGGGAAATGGGGCGTAAAGGAATTCCTATTTTTTGGAATAGCTGCAGCACTAACGTTTGGACTTTCCTCTATCCCAAGAGGTCAAGAAAATGTATCAAGTTTCTGGTTTATCTTTATTTCTGCTGCGCTTGCTGTGTGCGCCCTTTCATTGCCTGGAGTTTCAGGCTCCAACCTGCTAATAGCTTTGGGTATGTTCGCGCCAACGCTTGCCGCAGTCAATTCCCTGGATTGGGGTTTTCTAGGAGTGTTCATTCTCGGAGCAATTGTCGGTTTTGGTTCCTTCGTAGGTGTTCTTGAATGGCTTTTCGAGAATCACAGAAAAAGGACGCTCGCCGCAATGACTGGCCTAATGACGGGATCGGTAGCCGCACTTTGGCCATGGCAGGACGAAACTGGCGTCAATCTAGCCGCTCCAATTGTTTTTTGGCCTGAGCTAATGGCCTTCGCGATTGGGTTTGCTGTGGTGGTTATCCTGATGCTGGTTGAACAACTTTTGGTCCGTAGAACCCGTATCGCTTAGCCGAGCGACGACAGCACCGGACAAAGGGCACTAGTGAAGCAAAACAAGACAAATATCTGGTTGCTTTGGTTTTCTATCGCCGGCCTAATTTGGGGCGCTTCTTTTTTGTTTATTGAGC
>CAXNHQ010000079.1:0-4604 GCA_964202285.1 Rhodoluna sp.
AGCCGCTGGGATCGATCCTGAGGTTCTGATCCCAATCGCTGACGAACAAGCACTCTCCGATCTGTTTAAAGCCAATCACCCAAATCACACAACTTCCCAGTTGGTTGCATACTTAGCAGACGCTAAGGCGGAATCGGTTGTTGACCAAAAGGAGACTTTTGGAGCCCTGGTGCTCGGGGGTGACTCAGCTCTTGAGTTTCAAGGAGCAACCCTTGGTAAACCACATCTTGCCGAAGTGGCGATTGAACGCTGGAAGCAACTTCGTGGAAACCACGGTGTCCTGCATAGCGGTCACTGCCTCATTGATAATCGAGACCCAACGGCACCGAAGGTGGTTTCCAAAACTAGCTCCACCAAGGTTTACTTTGCCAACATCACAGATGCAGAAATCGAAGCTTATGTTGCAACCGGTGAACCCTTGAAGGTTGCGGGGGCCTTCACTATTGATGGCATTGGTGGTGCATTCATTGACCGTATAGAAGGTGACGCACACACCGTGGTTGGCTTATCGCTAGGCGTAGTGAGAGATCTTTGCGGCCAACTGGGAGTTGAATACACCAGTCTTTGGCGCTAATCACAGGGTTTGCGCTGATTGTTTGTAGCCAAGGGCCAATTTTGACCCGTCAATAGCCAATAGGATTCTGTCTTATGAGCGGATTGATCACAAAAGTACTCATCGCCAACCGTGGCGAGATCGCCGTTCGCATCGCCAGAGCCGCAAAAGACAGCGGTAGAAAATCAGTTGCTGTCTACGCAGACCAAGATCGCGATAGCTTGCACGTGAGGGTCTCCGATGAGGCCTATGCCCTAAACGGAACCACCTCCGCTGAAACCTACTTGGTCATTGAAAAATTACTTTCGATTGCAAAAAGATCCAACTGTGATGCTGTTCACCCTGGATATGGTTTCCTCGCAGAAAATGCAGATTTTGCAAGGGCGGTTGGCAAAGCTGGTCTGATTTGGATTGGCCCCACCCCAGAAGCAATTGAACGCCTTGGCGATAAAGTCTCGGCCAGACACGTTGCCGAAAAAGTGGGTGCTCCACTTGCCCCTGGAACTTTGAACCCCGTTGAAAATGCTCAAGAGGTACTCGACTTCGTTGCCAAGCACGGTTTGCCAGTTGCCATCAAGGCAGCTTATGGCGGAGGTGGCCGCGGAATCAAAGTCGCCTATCAAGAATCAGAAGTCGCCGAACTGTTTGAATCGGCTACCAGAGAAGCAGTTGCAGCTTTTGGAAGAGGCGAATGCTTCGTGGAGAAATATCTTGAGAAGCCTCGCCACGTTGAAACGCAGTGTCTTGCTGACAGCGCTGGCAATGTGGTTGTCGTTTCCACCAGGGACTGTTCTTTGCAGCGCCGGCACCAAAAACTAGTTGAAGAAGCACCAGCGCCATTTCTTTCATCTGAGCAAACCACCAAGCTCTATGAATCATCCAAGGCGATACTGAAAGAAGTCGGTTACATCGGAGCCGGCACCTGTGAGTTCTTGGTGGCCCAAGACGGAACCATTTCTTTTCTGGAAGTGAACACCAGGCTGCAGGTTGAGCACCCGGTATCCGAAGAAGTAACCGGGCTCGATCTAGTCAGAGAACAGTTCCGTATTGCCGACGGCGGATTAATTGATTACCCGGACCCTGAGGTTTCCGGTCACAGTTTCGAATTCAGAATCAACGGTGAAGATCCAGGCCAAAACTTTATGCCGGCTCCTGGATCAGTGCATGTCTTTAGAGCACCAGGTGGACCAGGGGTTCGAGTCGATAGCGGTGTTGAATCAGGAGATTCAATTTCTGGAAACTTTGACTCCATGATTGCCAAACTTATTGTCACCGGCAAGGACCGTACCCAAGCCCTCGAGCGATCCAGGCGCGCTCTTGCCGAATTGCAGGTATTGGGTTTGCCTACAGTGATTCCTTTCCATCGCAAGATAGTGAATGACCCGGCTTTTGTAGCAAGTGATGGAAAATTTGGCGTGTATACCCGCTGGATAGAAACAGAGTGGGTGAATGATTTAGAGCCATGGGGTGGCCAGCTGGACGCGATTGATCAAATCTCTAATGCCCGAAAGAATGTAGTTGTTGAAGTTGATGGAAAACGCATTGAGGTAAGCCTTCCTGCAAGAATGCTTCAAGGAGGCAGTGCTAGCGCAACCGTTGGGCGCGCACCAAAGCGAAAAATCTCTTCACACCACGGCTCCAGTGGTGCTGGTAACAAATCTATAAAAGCTCCTATGCAATCAACCGTTGTGAAGCTTGCGGTAGCAGCCGGTGACAAAGTTGTCGAAGGAGATCAGATTCTGGTGCTAGAAGCCATGAAGATGGAGCAGTCAATATCTTCGCCGCGCGATGGTGTCATAAAAACTGTAAAGGTTTCAGTGGGTGAAACTGTTCCCTCTGGAACTGTCCTGATTGAGTTTGAGGACTAATCGAAGTTTGGGCTGTTCCTGCCAACTATTTAGGCCCTCATTTCAACCGCGGGCTTCACAGCTAGACTGAAAACCATGACTAATCCACTGGAAATACATAGCAATAGCCCGTTCGAAATTGCCAAGCAGGCTGCCGATCAAATTCGTGAAGCAACTGGAATCGAAACTCACGACATCGCACTCACTCTCGGTTCTGGCTGGGCAAAGGCCGCTGACCTCATTGGTGAAGAAGTTGCCAGCGTTCCAGCAAAAGACATCATTGGTTTCTCGGCTCCGGTTGTAGAAGGTCACGTTGCCTCGATTCGCTCCATCAAGTTGCCTAGTGGCAAGTACGCCTTGGTTCTTGGAGCAAGAACTCACTTCTACGAAGGTCACGGCGTTCGAAGGGTCGTTCACGGGGTAAGAACTGCAGCTGCTACAGGTGCAAAGACAATGATTTTGACTAACGGCTGTGGCGGAATAAAAGACACCTGGAAGCCTGGCACGCCAGTACTGATTAGCGATCACATTAACCTGACTGCCTCAAGCCCACTCGAAGGTCCAACCTTTATTGACCTAACCGATCTTTACTCCAAGAGATTGCGCGATTTAGCAAGAACAGTGGATGCGAGCTTGGATGAAGGTGTTTACGCGCAATTCACCGGACCGCACTATGAAACACCGGCTGAAGTTCAAATGGTCAAACACATGGGTGGTCACCTGGTTGGTATGTCCACAGCCCTTGAAGCAATTGCAGCTCGTCAGGCTGGAATGGAAATTCTGGGATTCTCTCTAATGACCAATCTTGCAGCTGGAATTCAGAAGACTCCGCTATCTCACGCAGAAGTTCTTGAAGCCGGACGAGAAGCAGAGCCACGAATTAGCGCTCTGCTTGCAGCCATCATCAAAAAGATATGACCCAGCTAGAAACCCTGATTCAACAAGCACGCAACTGGATTGATCAAGATCCCGATGCGGAAACTGTTGCTGAGCTAGAAAAGCTGATATCCGAATCAGATGAAGCTGGACTAGCCGACAGATTTGGCCACCGAATTGGCTTTGGAACAGCGGGGCTTAGAGGTCTACTGGGTGCTGGCCCAAACCGCATGAACAGAGTTTTGGTGGCTCAGGCCGCAGCTGGTATCTCGAAGTACCTCAAGGAAAACTTCGATGACCCGAGCGTAGTAATCGGTTACGACGCAAGAAAAAACTCAGACGTTTTTGCCAAGGATTCGGCTCAGATATTTGCAGGATTTGGAATCAGGGCATTCTTGTTTCCAGAACTTGCCGCAACCCCGTTGGTTGCCTACGCGGTAAGAAATCTTGGGGCATCGGCTGGAGTAATGGTCACCGCCTCACATAACCCGCCGGGTGATAACGGATACAAGGTCTATGACTTCAGCGGATCACAGATTATCTCCCCGATGGATGCAGAAATAGCAAAACACATTGACGAATTCGCTAAGTCGGGTTCGGTTGCAGCACTTACGCGTTCTGATTCATTTGTCGAAGTGCCAACAAGTGTTAGAACCGGTTACTCGCAGTCAGTGAGCGGGCTGCTAAACAAGCATTCGGAGAGAAAAAGCATCAAGATTGTTTACTCAGCTATGCATGGCGTTGGAGCTAGCTTTATCCAGGAGATTTTTAAGCTTTCAGGTTTAGCGGAGCCAGCACAGGTTCTTTCGCAGCAGCAGCCTGATGGTAAGTTCCCAACTGTTGCGTTCCCCAACCCCGAAGAGCCTGGCGCGATGGATGAATCCTTAGCCACGGCAGAAGATCAGCAGGCTGACCTAGTTTTAGTAAACGATCCAGACGCCGATCGTTTAGCAGTTGCATTCAAAAAAGCTGATGGTGGCTACCAGCAGCTAACAGGAGATCAACTTGGTTTGATTCTTGGCGAAGAAATGGCTTCACGTGCTTCTCGTGAAGGTAGAACGGGTTCACTTGCTTGCTCGATTGTTTCTAGCTCCGCGTTGAGCAAAGTGGCAGAGCATTACGGTTTTGGTTTTGAGCAGACGCTCACTGGATTCAAGTGGGTGAGCCGGGTTCCGAACCTGATCTTTGGTTACGAAGAAGCGCTTGGATACTGCGTTGACTGGGGTCAGGTTCGAGACAAAGACGGACTATCCGCTGCGCTGATTGTTGCCGACATCGCCTCCGCGCTGGCCAATCAGGGCTACACCCTTGGAGACCAGCTAGACAAA
>CAXNHQ010000080.1:0-4581 GCA_964202285.1 Rhodoluna sp.
GCTGTCTCAGATGTAAGTTTCAGGGTTCACTCTGGTGAAGTTGTGGCGCTCATGGGGAAAAATGGCTCCGGAAAGTCATCTGCGCTGTGGGCAATCCAAGGTGGAGGAAAAAGGGACTCAGGCTCTGTCACTACAGCATTTGGTGACCCTAACTCACTCTCAGCTGAAGAAAAACTGTGCGTGATTACGCTCGTTCCTCAAAAAGCTGCAGATTTGCTTTTTCTAAATTCTCTTGCAGACGAATTGAGTGAGTCTGACAAGTATGCAAGACAAACAGAGCCCGCGACGTCAAGAATTTTTGAAGCTATGGCTGGTCGGCTAGATCCAAAGATTCACCCTCGTGACCTCTCGGCAGGTCAGCAATTGGCTTTGGTGTTAGCTATTCAGTTAGTAAAAGGGGCCGGCATAGTTTTGCTTGACGAACCTACTCGCGGATTGGACTACGCAGCAAAGAGGTCACTCGCAAAGCAAATTCGAATTCTTCGCTCCGAGGGTAAGGCTGTTTTGGTAGCCTCGCACGACGTGGAGTTCGTGGCCTTGGTTGCAGACCGTGTAATTGAAATTAACCAAGGCCACCTCGTTTCAAATCAAGATACCAATACCGCTCTTGGTGTTGGATCGTCTCACCCAACCCAGATAAGCCAAGTAACCATGGAGCATGGACTAATACACTTGGGGCAAATTGAGGGGGCACGGCAATGATCCCAATTCAAGGCAGGTGGATTTCAAAGCTAAGTATTCTTCTGGCGGGAGTCGGTTCGGTTCTTATGTTTGCCTGGCCGTTACTAATCTCCTCCGAGTCCGCAGCCGAGGCAGATGTGGCGCAAGTAGTTTTCATAGTGCTAATGCCTGTGATGCTGACTCTGGTCTTAGTTGAAATTGCGACCGGAGAGATAGGCTCCAAACAGATTGCCTTACTCGGAGTTTTGATTGCACTCAATGCGGTTATTCGACTCCTGGGGGCTGGAACTGCGGGAATTGAAACTGCTTTTTTTCTCATCATCATCGCTGGATACGTCTTTGGTTCCGGTTTTGGATTCTTGCTAGGAACAGGCTCCTTGTTGGTGTCTGCTTTGATTACCGGTGGCGTTGGTCCCTGGCTACCTTTTCAGATGATGGCAGCGGGATTGATTGGTATTGGGGCTGGGCTACTTCCAAAGTTCCGTTCCAAAAATGCCAAACTCGCTATCTTGATTTCATACGCCGTCCCGGCAAGTTTTGGCTATGGGTTCCTGATGACACTTTGGAATTGGCCGTACATAGCTGGAGCCGGTTCTTCTGTTTCCTACCTTGCAGACGCTGGCTTGATTGAGAATCTAATTCGATTCTCACAGTTTCAAATACTGACCGGTGGGCTTATTTGGGATCTTGGTCGAGCCATCACAACAGTTCTGCTGATAGCCATTACTGGAGGATTACTCCTGGCAACGCTACAAAGAGCAGCAAGCAAAGCCGGTTTCGTTAAGCCTTCCACGAAGGAAGGCGCCAACCAAAAAATAACGCGAGGATTCTGAGAACGATTGTAAGGATTGCTCCAATGGCTACGGCCACAAAAGCTTCTACCATCAAATAGTTGAGTGCTACAACTACCCAGCCACCTGTAAAGGCAATTACCGAATATGGGATGTGATCGCTGAAGGCTTTAGGTATTTCATTTACAACAATGTCTCTTAGTACTCCACCGAATATTGCTGTTACGACTCCCATGATCACAGCAATAATTGCCGGTACTTGAGCAGTTAGTGCAAGCTGAGTGCCTCCCGCTGCAAAAAAACCGAGCCCAATTGCATCTGGCCACTGCATGGCCCGTTGAGTTGGTTCTAGATGTCTAGCTCTCATAAATAGCAATGCCACGACACAAACTGCAATCAAGAACCAAACCCAAACAGAGTTTTCAATCCAGAAAAATGGCCTCCGATCAAGCAAGACGTCCCTGAGAGTGCCACCGCCGAAAGCCGCGAGACCGGAAACCATAATCATTCCCACAAGGTCAAGTTTTTTACGGGCGGCTTCTATAAGCCCGGAGAGTGCGAAGGCAACCGTGCCAATAATCTCAAATAGAGCTGCTCCATTGAGTAGTAACCAACTTGTGGTGTCTAGCATTCGTTAGCCTGGTTTACTACCAGTTAAATTCTTGCCTGTGCTTTGGCCTAGTTGGCACAGAGGAAACGTCGTGGCTCACAAATGCCAGAAGTAGTTGGAATCCGAGAATAAGAGGAACCACTGAAATCATGACAGTTCCGGTGCTTGCGGGTACGCCAGACCTTAGTGAATCACCAAGAGCATCAAGACCAGATAGTAACCCAAACCACCAAAGTATGATTCCCAGTGGCAGCTCAATTGAAGCGGCAGAAATATCTCTTAGGTAGTAGTTGTAAAAGAGTCTTTTGTGGAAATTCTTGAAATGCTTCCAAGGGAATTCCCACAGGGTTTTCAAGATACTGAGGTTACTCTTCTCATTTCCATACCTTGCGAGCATTGGAACATCCCAAACGACAGCGCGGTAGATACTTAACCTAAAGAGCATGTCTGATTCAAAAAAGAATCTCTTGCTAATCATGCCAAGAGGAAGCGCCTTTAGTGCGTCGCGGTGAATCGCGGTATATCCGTTTGTGGGATCTGTAATGTTCCAGTATCCGGTGGATATCTTTGTCAAAAGTGAGAGTCCAGCATTTCCAAACAGGCGAATGGTAGGCATTTGCGCTAGTCCCGTAAGACTGTCGAGACGATCACCCTTGGTGTAATCAGCGCGGCCAGACGCAATCGGTGCAATCAAGTTCTTAATCAAGGCGGGATTCATTTGACCATCGCCGTCTAGCTTCACAATTATTTGAGCGTCCGACTCCAAAGCTGCTTTGTAACCGGTCACCATTGCTCCGCCAACGCCTTGATTTTCCGTGTGAAAGATGACTTCCACTCTTTTGTCTTTGACGCTGCTTTCAACCAATTTCCCGGAGCCGTCTGGGCAGGCGTCATCAACAACGTAGATGTATGAAACCTCAGGCCCAATCTCGTTGATTGTCTGAACGATGTGATTTGTCACTTTATAAGAAGGTATAACTACTGCAATTATTGGCTTAGACATTCAGGCCCTGATCTTCATTCCGCCATGCGGGATTGATGGTAAAAATTGGTTTCGCTTCAGGTTACTTCAAATCTCAAAAAATCGCCCAATTAATGCATAAAGCCCAAGGAAGTCCTTGGGCTTTATGAACATGTGGAGATGGGGGGAATTGAACCCCCGTCCGATATTTGGATTCTGACTCTTCTACGGGTGTAGCTTCAATGCTGTTTTACTCGGCCCCGGTCATAACTTGAAGCGATCTAACCGACGAGCCCAGCCTGAGTGCAAGTCCCGAGCAACCCTAAGGCGTAACTGCTCAGCAAGATTTCTAAATGACGCCAGTACCTAAAACGAAATCAAATTTAGGCTGACGGACTTTGTGGCTAGCTTATGCAGCTAGGGCAAAGTCGGTGCTCTTAGATTTGGCACCTATAGTTTGCAAAGGACATTAACGAGTTGACTTTGCATTCTCGACCCGCTTCATTCAGTTTCTGCAAATACCGTCGAAACCGGTCATCCCCATGTTTAGTTATCAACTGACTTTACGTCAGGACAACAGTCTAACCGCTGGTTCAGACAAAAGATACGGCTACCAATCCTTGCCCTTGGTGGACATGGCTCTGGCTGCTTCGCGCTTATCTTGTTGCTCTTTTAGCGCCTGTCGCTTGTCGTAGTCCTTCTTACCCTTTGCAAGTGCAATCTCAACTTTTGCCCGACCGTCCTTGAAATACAGCGAGATTGGAACCAAAGTAAAGCCAGATTCCTTTATCTTGCCAACTAGCTTGTCGATCTCCACGCGGTTCATCAAAAGTTTGCGGCGTCTTCTAGTTGAGTGGTTGTTCCAAGTTCCCTGAGTGTATTCGGGGATGTGAACATTTTCTAGCCAAGCCTCGCCGGATTCGATGGTGGCATATCCATCCACCAGGGATGCGCGACCAGCCCGCAACGACTTCACTTCAGTTCCAGTTAGGACAATGCCAGCTTCAAAGACATCTTCGAGGTGATAGTCGTGACGGGCTTTACGATTGGTGGCCACAACTTGCTGGCCACGCTCTCTCGGCACGATCGACTCCTAGATTTTGAGGTAGCGACGGATCGCAAGACCCGACGCTGCTGCCGCAAGCACTATACCTACGGCAATTAATAGCGGAACTACAAGCATGCCATCGCTTAGCCCAACAAAGCTAGTGAATGGAAGACTTTCCGCCAGGAACCCTTGAACGAAAAACTGAATCAATGCCAAGACCGTGACGCCTGCTAGCACGCTACCAATCAGCGCTGCGACCACACCCTCGAGAATGAATGGTAGCTGGATTGAGAAGTTGCTAGCCCCAACCAACCTCATGATTCCAAGCTCTCTTCGTCTGGAGAAAGCAGAAAGTCTGATTGTGGTGGAAATCAAAAGAGCACTAGAAACAAGCATTAGCGCAGCGATGGAAACAGCAGCAAGAGAAGCAATGTTGAGGATCAAGAAAATCTGGTCCAGATAGCTTCTTTGGTCCTTTACTTCCTCAACA
>CAXNHQ010000081.1:0-4545 GCA_964202285.1 Rhodoluna sp.
ATAAGGATCAAGCTTTTGCATCACGACTCGAAGACCGCGCGCTCTAAGGAGATTTCCTAAACTGGCTGCTGTGAGGCCTTTTCCAAGAGAGGAGGCAACTCCGCCGGAGACGAATATGTGTCTTGTACGCCCCGGATCCACAGTTTCTACCATGGAATTTTAGTTTACTCTTTTTTGTCCGCTAGTCTCAAGCCCAGCAATTCGACACGCAAAAAAACTCTAGATGGAAGATTTTGCCAGTTCGAGAAGCTCCTTGGCGTGAGTCTTTCCGCTTTCAGATTCACTAAGTCCAGACAGCATTCGTGCGAGTTCTTCAACCACAGCCTCCCCCTCGAGACGCACCACGTCTGTTGCGGTGTATTGATCACTCACGCTTTTTAGAACCCTGAGGTGCCTGGTGGCAAAAGCTGCCACCTGAGGCAAGTGGGTAACAACAATTACCTGTGCGTTCTGGGCCAAGGTAGCTAGCCGCTTGCCCACCTCGGTGGCGGCTGCACCACCCACTCCAGCATCGACTTCATCGAATATAAAGGTAGGGGCCAACTCGCTCTTGGCCAGAACCACCTCAATTGCCAACATGATCCTAGAAAGCTCTCCCCCGGAGGCACCTTTCCCAAGGGCTCTAGGCTCCGCGCCAGGATAGGCACTAAGAAGTATGTAAATCTGGTCAGCTCCATGGGAACCAAGCTCCGGCCCAGTCGACACTGAAACCTCTAGCGAGGCGCCCGTCATTGCCAAAGCCGCTAGCTCTGTGGTAACCGCCTTGGCTAAAGCCGAGGCTGCCTTGGTTCTAAGCGCGGTAATGTTCTTGGCTAGCTCGGTTGCTTGTTTTCCGAGGCTTTGCTCGAGCGTGGTTAGCTCTTGAATCTTGGTATCCGATGAATCGAGCTCCAAAAGTCTTGCTCCCGAATTTTCCAAAAACGCAATTACCTCTTCAAGAGTTGGGCCATACTTTCGCATCGCGGTTGAGATTTCCGCTCTTCTTTGCTGGATCCGCTCTAGCTCGGAAGCGCCGTCGGTATCAAGTGATGCCAGATAGCCAGAAATGCTTGCACTAGTTTCATTGAGCGAATAGCCGATCTCCTTGAGTTGCTCAGCAAGTGCTGCAAGAGCTGAGTCATGCTCACTCACGGCCTCGAGCGCTCTCCTGGCTTTTCCAATCATCGTTAGAGCGTCAGAAGAATCATCGAATCCCTCACTGCTTAGATTGTTGTGAGCCGCCGTTGCGGCGATTCGCAATTCCTCTAGGTGGGTGAGTTTTGATGCCTTCTCCGAAAGCTCAAGATCTTCGCCCGGCTTTGGATCCAAGGCGGATAGCTCTTCAACTGCCGCTCTAATCTGGTCGGCCTCGCGTGATCTGTTTTCTGATTGGGTGGTTAGCTCAGTAAGTTCATTTGCAGCTTGCTTCCAGTTTGCATAGACAGCCGTGTATTCGGTCATTAGCTTGGCAAGTGCGTCCCCGGCGAATTGGTCCAAAGCTTCTCGTTGCGCAACCGCAGAGCGGAGTCGGATTTGATCGGATTGCCCGTGGACAACGACCAGCTGCTCTCCGATTTCCGAAAGAATTCCAACTGGAACAGACTTCCCGGATAGGTTAGCTCTCGATCGACCTTCGGCTGAAACCGAGCGATTGACCAGCAACTCTGAATCATCTAGTTCGATACCAAGCTCACGAATTCTGCTAACAGCCGACTCTGCAAGGAGCCAACGCCCTTCAACAAAGGCCTGATCTTGACCCTTCCGAATTGCAGAGGAGTCGCTTCGTTCCCCAAGCAACAAACCAAGGGCATTTAGCACCATGGTCTTTCCAGCACCGGTTTCTCCGGTGAGAACAGTAAGACCTGGACCGAACTCTAGTTTGGCTTCGCTAATGACACCAAGGTCGCGAATCAGAATCTCTTCAATCACGCGTTAGTCCTTTTTTGAATCCGGTCCGCGCCAGCCCTCAACTGGAAGAGAGAACTTTTTAACCAAGCGGTTGGTAAATGGACCCTGTCTCAATCGTGCTAGCTTCACCGGCTTGGCTGATTTTCTTACTTCGACTCTGGCTCCGGCAGGAAGCTCAGTGCTTCTTCTTCCATCGCACCACAGCACTCCGTTTCCAGGAGATCGCTGTAAAACCTCAACTGCTAGAAGTGAACTTGGGTTAATCACAAGTGGTCTTGAAAACAGAGCGTGAGCGCTAAGTGGCACAAGCAATAGTGCGTCTACCGAAGGCCACACCACCGGGCCACCAGCTGAAAAAGCGTAGGCGGTTGAACCGGTTGGAGTAGAGATAACTATTCCATCGCAACCAAAGCTAGATAGTGGCCGGCCGTCGATTTCAACAACCACTTCGAGCATCTTTTCACGAGCGCTTTTCTCAACCGCTGCTTCATTCAGAGCCCAAGAACGGTATACCTCTTTACCTTCTAGTAACACCGAAACATCAAGAGTTAGCCGCTCCTTGACTAAGTAATCACGTTTGGCAACTCGCTCGATGGTTGATCCAATTTCGTTCTTTTCGCTCTCGGCCAAAAAGCCAACGTGTCCAAGGTTTATACCCAGCAGTGGAGTCTGTGATTCGCGGACAATTTCAGCGGCTTTTAGTATCGTTCCATCGCCGCCAAGAACAACAACTAGCTCCAAATCAGATTCGGAAACATCTTTTCCTAGCTCCAGTACCTTCTCCATAGTGGTTACTGCGGTACCGGTAGCGAATTCTTTTGTAGCACTAAGTTGTTCTCCGGTCATCACGGGAGTGATATCGGAAGCTAGCAGTGCTGCAGCTGATTCCAGGGTGGCAACAATCGCCTCTTCTCTGGCGGTGTGGGAAACAAGCAGAACTAAGCGCTTTGCAGTCATTTTCCCTCCCTCGCCAGTTTTTCAATTCTCTCAGTCCATTTTGACTGATTTGGTCGCTCGGAACTAGCAACCCAAACTAGATACTCGATGGTCCCATGCGTCCCAGGCAACTCAGAACGCTCTAATCCAAGCACCCCAAGACCCAGTTCGTTACAACAATCCACAACCTGCTTGATGGCTTGGGCTCTTAGGCGATGATCCGAGACTATTCCAGAGGCTGAAAGCGAGAGTTTTCCAACCTCGAATTGAGGCTTTATAAGTAGTACAAAATCAGCCCTCGGGGCCAAGGTGGCAAGGGCAGGTAGCACCAGGGTTAGGGAGATAAACGACAGGTCCGCTACCACGAGCTCAAAATCCAAATCCGGCATCCCCGTTAGCTCGCGCAGTTGGTCAAGGGTAACCTCACGAGCGTTTACCCCTTCGAAAGATAAGACTCTCGGGTTGGTAAGTAACTCAGGGGCTAGCTGGTCGTGACCAACATCGATTGCGACGACTTTACTGGCGCCGTAGCGAAGCAATACATCAGTAAATCCTCCAGTAGAGGCACCAACATCCAGGGCTAATTTGCCAACAACATCAATCTCGGCGAATTTTTCTAGAGCGCCCTTGAGCTTTAGCCCAGCCCTAGAAACATACTCATCGGCGTCAACAACCGTAATCTGGGCTTGCGTGTCAACTAGTTGGCTAGGTTTGGTGAGCTCTTTTTCGCCGATAAAAACTCGGTGTGCTTTGACTAGGTCAGCTGCGTGACCTCTTGATCTTGCAAGACCGATGTTCACAAGGTGCGAATCGATTCGAAGGTTACTCAGTTTCTTGTTGCCTGTTATCAGAAATCATTGCTTCAAGCTTTAGCCGAATTGCCTCAAAGGCTGCAGGTTGCTGAGAAAGAGGTAGCTCGCGGGCGCTGGAAATCTCAACTGCTAGTTGGTCCAATTGCTCTGACATGATTACCTTTCCTTCTTCAACTAGTTTATTCGTATAACGCAGGCTCGACATCTAGGGTGTGAATCGGCAGACCACTGTCCCAAATAGTCAAACATGCGCACTTTAGGGCCTGTAGAGACCTGGAGTCTCCGAAACTTACGAGAACTTTCTGGCCCAAGAGTTCTACCTCAGCGCTGCCTAGTTTGTAACCACGTTTGGTTTTTACCGGAGCTCGGTAGTCATCGAGCAAGTCCTTCAAGGTTCCAAGAATATATGCCGGTCTGGAATCAGGTTTTGCTGCCAATAGCTCTTTGCGGGTAGTGACCCCAGTCATTACAAGAGCAGAACCGATTCCCGCTCGATTTGCCCCCAGCACATCGGTATCTAACCGATCGCCGATGTATACCGCGCTCGATGTTCCAAACTGCTTCCGAGCTGTTTCAAAAATTGCCTGTTCAGGTTTTCCCGCAACCACGGGTAATTGCCCCACGGCGGTGTGAACTGCAGAAACCAAAGTGCCATTTCCCGGTGCGAGACCTTCTTCTCTTGGAATAGTCCAGTCTTGATTTGTGGCAACCCACTTGGCACCGCGCTGAATTGCGTAGCTAGCTTCAGCTAACTGTTTCCAGCCAACTGATGGATCAAAACCTTGGATAACAGCTGCCGGAGAATCTTTGCTCGAGTCAACTATTTTGAATCCTGCAAGCAAAACACATGAACGAAGCCCCTCGCCACCGACAACCAACACTTTTGATCCGCCAGGAACAATCTGTTTTA
>CAXNHQ010000082.1:0-4522 GCA_964202285.1 Rhodoluna sp.
GAGCTTGCCGTTTTCATCAAGCACCTTTAGATCTAACGCTTCTGCGTATTTTCTACCAAGCTGAAAAACGTGTCCAATTTCAATTCCCCGGGCAAGCTCTAACTCTCCAGATCCATCGGGAGCGAGGTCCCCCTCACGAACCTCGGCAATGTCGGCAATACCGTCAGAGTCAAAATCGCGACCCATTACTAGGCCGAATACATGCTTCTCGGATTCGTTAGCACCAGTAACCCAAGCACTTCCCCTAACGACTCGAGGGTCAACAAGATATTTGATTCCGGACTTAGCCTTCGAGCCCAGGAATTGAGATCCTGAAGTTGTTGGGCCAATGTATCCCTTGACTAGCACCTTGTGTTTCGCAAAGTCCTCATCAGTTGCTTGAGCGATCTGGTCGGTGCCAAAAAATGCTTCGGCACGTTTTTGATCAACTTCGCGATCTCCTGGTATTCCAACAATGACAATCTCGCGTTTTCCCTCAGCAGAGGTCACGGCAAGAACTACGTTCTTTAATGTGTCAGCAGCGCTCCATTTGGACCCATCTGCTTTTTTAACCTTGGCGTTTGCAAGTTCAACCAAGGTCTTTATCGTCGGGGTGTTTGGTGAGTCATGGACTTCTGCTGCCGGTGACGCAGAATAATCAATTTCTTTAGGGGCTACTGTTTTCACGGCTTCAACATTTGCAGCGTAGCCACCTGCTGATCGAACAAAGGTGTCTTCACCAATTGCCGAAGGGGACAAAAACTCTTCTGACTTAGACCCACCCATGGCACCGGCGTCTGCTTTAACAATCACGTATTCAACGCCCAGTCTGGTAAAGATACGCTCGTAGGCCGAGCGCTGAGCCTGGTAAGAAACTTCTAGGCCCTCGTCGTTAATGTCAAAGCTGTAAGCGTCTTTCATGACAAATTCCCGACCGCGCAATAATCCAGCCCGAGGCCTTGCCTCATCACGGTACTTGTTTTGAATTTGGTAAAGAGAAAGAGGTAAATCTTTGTAGCTGGAGTAAAGATCTTTCACCAGGAGTGTAAACACTTCCTCATGAGTAGGAGCTAGTAAGTAATCAGCTTTCTTGCGATCTTGCAGGCGGAACAGATTATCGCCATATTCACTCCAGCGACCGGTTGTTTCAAACGGTTCCCTCGGTAGTAGTGCTGGAAAAAACACTTCCTGGGAACCAGCCACTGCCATTTCCTCGCGAATAATCTTCTCGATTTTGGCCTTTACCAAAAGCCCAAGTGGGAGCCAGGTGTAGATTCCAGGAGCTGCTCTTCTGATGTATCCGGCACGAAGCAACAACCTGTGACCTTGGACATCCGCGTCGGCGGGGTCTTCTCGCAAGGTGCGAAGAAATAAGTGGCTTAAGCGGATAGGCATGGGCTCAATGTTACCGCCACAAGACTACTTGTCTTTGACTAACACCTGTGGCGAACCAACAAGTGCTGGATCCATCTCGGCCGCTAGGCGGTTTGCTTCCTCAATTAGGGTGGCGACTATCTCAGACTCAGGAACGGTCTTGATAACTTCACCCTTAACAAATATCTGACCCTTGCCGTTTCCGGAGGCAACACCGAGGTCGGCTTCTCGCGCTTCTCCTGGACCATTCACAACGCAACCCATAACCGCAACTCTGAGCGGGACGGTCAACTTTTCCAGTCCGGCGGTCACGTCGTTGGCTAGTTTGTAGACATCAACTTGGGCCCGACCACAACTTGGGCAACTAACAATTTCTAGTTTTCTCGGTCTTAGATTCAGCGACTCAAGAATTTGTGAGCCAACTTTGATTTCTTCTGCTGGCGGAGCTGAAAGTGAAACTCGAATTGTGTCCCCGATTCCTTTGGACAGCAAAGCACCAAAGGCTACCGAGGACTTTATGGTGCCCTGAAAAGAAGGTCCCGCTTCAGTTACACCTAAGTGAAGCGGCCAATCGCCACGCTCAGCTAGTAGTTCATAAGCACGCACCATAACCACTGGATCGTTGTGCTTTACAGAAATTTTGAAGTCGTGAAAATCATGCTCTTCAAAAAGACTCGCTTCCCACACAGCAGACTCCACCAAAGCCTCCGGGGTTGCCTTGCCGTATTTTTCTAACAATCTCGGGTCTAGAGATCCGGCATTAACTCCGATTCGAATCGAAACCCCGGCGTCCTTCGCCGCTTTAGCAATTGGGCCGATTTGGTTATCAAACTGTCGAATGTTTCCAGGGTTTACGCGAACCGCTCCGCAGCCTGCATCGATTGCCTGAAACACATACTTGGACTGAAAATGAATATCCGCAATAACTGGAATCTGAGACTTCTTGGCGATGATGTGAAGAACATCGGCGTCATCTTGTGATGGACAAGCCACCCGAACAATGTCACAACCAGAAGCTGTTAGTTCAGCAATCTGCTGCAAGGTTCCGTTTATGTCGGTAGTTGGCGTGGTGGTCATGGACTGCACCGAGATTGGAGCCTCACTTCCAACTTGCACTTTTCCAACCATGATCTGCCGGGTCTTACGCCTCGGGGTCAGCACCGGTGGCGGTGGCTTTGGAAGACCTAGGTTTACAGCTGGCACGACGCTCCTTGCGTGATTGTTGGTTCGCTATTAAGCATACGCAGGCATTTCAGCTTTGCTGAATAACCCTTAGCCGAACAGGGAAATTGGGTTTATCAAGTCCGCTGCAATCAACAAGACCGAGACTAGAAGTAGTGCGATAAACACTGCCCAGGTCAGCGGCATCAAAAGGGCGGTATCAGCTGGACCAGAGTCCTTTTTTCCTGCAACCCGATAGATACCTCGCTTGATGCTCTCGTAAATTCCACCAGCCACGTGGCCACCATCAAGAGGTAGCAAGGGAATCATGTTGAAAACAAACAGTGCGAAATTTAGCGATCCCAGTATTGAAATCCCGGTTGCAAGCTTGTCGGAAAATCCAGTCTGTTCGGATGCTGCTACCTCGCCAGCTATTGCACCGATGCCAACAATGGAAATCGGACCATTCGGATCTCGCTCACCGTAGCCAAAAGTTGAGGCTGTGACCTCAAATACCTTCTGAGGCAGTTGAAGAATCAGCTGACCGATTTGCAGCAAGGTGTTTCCCGAGGCCTGGATTGATTCTGAAACAGATACTGGGATTCTTTCTGGAATGAGAAACACACCAAGGTATGGTTGTGGCGCAAAAACTGGATCTCCAGCTTCATCAAGAACGGGATTTCCAAAATCATCAAACTGGGGACGTTGTTGAATTACGGCGGTAACCGTAAGTGCTTCAATCTCTCCCGCTCTTTTTACCTCAACTAAAGAAGTCGGGCTTTGGGTTAGCAGTTGTCTAATCTGTTGCCAATCGGAAGCATTTTCTCCGCCAACGCTAACTATTTCATCTCCCGCCAAGAATCCAGCCAGGTGAGCTGGAGTTTGTTCGGAAGTTGGACACTTCGTTTGCGTGCTATCGAGGCAAACGGAAACTGCCTCGATCTTGAGAGAGCTCTGGTAAACACCAAAACCCGACAAGGCAATCACCGTGAGAACTACTCCAAGTACCAAGTTCATGAATGGACCGCCGAGCATGATGATTATTCTTTTGCCAACTGGTAACTGGTAGAACTTGCGATTCTTGTCTTTTGGAGTTTCTTCCTCCGAATGGGCAAGCCTTGCCTGGGAAATCATGTCTTGAAAGAAACCCGTTTTGGTAACGGCTTTTTTGGCCGGTGGATACATGCCCAACATGGCGATGTAACCGCCAAGTGGAATTGCTTTGATTCCGTACTCGGTCTCGCCTCTTTTTCTCGAGAACAGCGTTGGTCCAAAACCAATCATGTATTTGGTGACTTTTACCCCAAATGCTTTGGCAGGTAGCAGGTGGCCCAGTTCATGAAGGCCGATCGAAAACGCTATTCCAAGCAGAATAAAGACAATTCCAGCTAGGTACCAAAGGGTTTCGCTCACGAGTCCAAATCTAACTCACGATGCGCGCTTGAGTAGATAATCAATTCATATTCTGGGGAAACTAACAGGCCTTTGCTATTTGAGCATCGGTGCGATCCCTAGCCCACTTCTCGGCAGCCAACACGCTCTCGAGAGTCAGCTCGGAATCTGGTTCGTGAGCGTCCACGGCTTTTTCAATAAGTTCGGTTATTTGATCAAATCGAATAAGACCGGCATGAAATGCAGCCACCGCCTGCTCGTTACTTGCGTTGTATACCGCAGGATAGCTTTTGCCTAAAGTTCCAACTTGTCTTGCAAGTCGCACTGCGCTAAACACAGTTTCGTCAAGTGGGTCAAATTGCCAGCTGTGTGATTTGCTCCAGTCAATTGGTTTTGAGACATTAGGAATTCGATCTGGCCAGCTCAAGCCCAGCGCGATTGGAAGTTTCATATCCGGTGGAGATGCCTGTGCAATAACTGAGCCATCAACAAACTCGACCATTGAGTGCACCACAGACTGCGGATGAACCGTAACCTCAATTTGATCAAATGGTATGTCAAACAAAAGGTGAGCTTCGATTATTTCAAGACCCTTATTCACCATCGAAGCCGAGTT
>CAXNHQ010000083.1:0-4506 GCA_964202285.1 Rhodoluna sp.
GAAATTCTGAATGACCTTCCAACGGCACGCTCTGTAAGTTTCTTGTCACCCTTTAGTTTTTTGTCAATAAACCATTGGACCCCGCCAGTTGAGGCAGTTGCGATTTCAATGCGTTTTACATCTTGCCAATTCTTAAGGTGTATTCCAAGCTCGTTAATTTCTGTAACCGCAAGCGGCAATGACTTAACCGGCACCACGTTGTGAGTGCGCTCCTGATAAGGGCCCGCTACACCCTCAGCCGAGATGTGCAGTTGCACTCTGGTTCGATAGCCAAGACCGTTAGTTGTCTCATCTCCTGGAACTGGCAGTACCTGCACTCTTTGGGAAATTCCTGCCATTCGCGACAGTGATTCCTCAAGAACATCCGTTTTTAGTGACCTCTGGTAGTCGAGTGCGAGGTGGCCAAACTCTGCTCCTCCTGCACCTAGTCGATCTGCCTCTTTCCAGATGTGACTTACTCTGTTCTTGGATGGGCTTAACACCTCAAGAGTTTCGGCTCGACAAAACGATCCGCCCTTGTCTTCGTAGACCTTGGCTTTTACTTTTTCGCCAGGTGCGGTGTGGGAAACAAAGACAACCCTGCCCTCGTGGCGCGCAACAAATATCCCGCCGTGTGCGACCTTTTCAATCTCTAGTTCTAGGACCTGATCTAGCCAATTTGCAGTTTTGCTCATTCGACAAGTGTTCCACAGCTACAAGTAGTCTTTATCCGTGACCCGATTGGTATTAGCATCTAGCTCCCCCGCCAGACTAGCCCTGCTTGGAGCTGCCGGCATTGTGCCGGAGGTGGTAGTGCCAGCCGTCGACGAAGAGGCACTTACCGATGGCCTGAAATCAACGAACCCGAATGTGTCAACGGAGCAGCTGGTGGAATATCTTGCCAAGGCAAAAGCTGAATCTGTTGTTTCCGATCCAAGGACTTTTGGGGCTCTGATCCTGGGCGGAGATTCAGCCTTGGAGTTTCAAGGAGCTACCCTTGGAAAACCCCACGAACCAGAAGTAGCCATAGCTCGCTGGAAGCAGCTAAGGGGTAATTCAGGAACCCTTTACAGCGGACACTGCCTGATAGACAATACAGATCCAAAAAACTCCAAAATGGTCTCCAAGGTCAGTTCGACCAAAGTTTTCTTTTCTGATCTGACCGATGCTGAAATCAGTGCCTACGTTGCAACCGGTGAGCCACTAAAAGTTGCCGGAGCGTTCACCATTGATGGAATAGGTGGAGCGTTTTTGGACCGAATAGAAGGTGATGCTCACACCGTCGTTGGCTTATCCCTTCGAGTGCTTCGGGACCTAACAAGGAAACTAGGTGCTGAATACACCAGTCTTTGGCGCTAATCACAGGGATATCTTCGATTGTTTGTAGCTCAGGGCCAATTTTGACTAAGCAATAGCCAATAGGATTTTGTCTTATGAGCGGATTGATAACAAAAGTACTAATCGCCAACCGCGGGGAAATTGCTGTCCGCATCGCCCGAGCCGCTAAAGATAGCGGAAGACAATCAGTTGCCGTCTACTCAGATCAAGACCGAGACAGTCTGCATGTCAGGGTTGCCGATGAAGCATATTCGCTCAACGGAACTACTTCCCAGGAAACCTATCTGGTAATTGAAAAGCTAATCTCAATTGCAAAAAGATCTAACTGTGACGGCGTCCACCCAGGTTATGGATTCTTGGCAGAAAACGCTGACTTCGCAAGAGCCGTAATTTCGGCGGGGATGAAATGGATTGGCCCGTCTCCCGAAGCCATTGAACGCCTGGGTGACAAAGTATCCGCTAGGCATGTCGCAGAAAAAGTTGGCGCACCTCTCGCCCCCGGCACCTTGAATCCCGTGGATAGCGCTAAAGAGGTTTTGGAATTTGTGGCTAAGCACGGTTTGCCAGTTGCAATCAAGGCAGCTTACGGCGGCGGCGGTCGAGGAATCAAAGTAGCCTACCAGGAATCAGAAATTGCAGAACTTTTTGAATCGGCCACCAGAGAAGCTGTTGCTGCTTTCGGGCGCGGAGAGTGCTTTGTTGAAAAGTATCTTGAAAAACCTCGTCACGTAGAAACTCAATGCTTGGCAGATAGCGCCGGAAACGTGGTTGTAATCTCCACCAGAGATTGCTCCCTGCAACGTCGCCATCAAAAGTTGGTTGAAGAAGCACCCGCGCCATTTCTGTCAACAGAGCAAGAAACAAAGCTCTACGAATCTTCCAAGGCAATCCTCAAGGAAGTCGGCTACCAAGGCGCTGGAACTTGTGAGTTTCTAATTGCCCAAGACGGAACCATATCTTTCCTTGAAGTAAACACAAGGTTGCAGGTGGAGCACCCGGTTTCTGAAGAAGTAACTGGGTTGGACTTAGTGCGGGAGCAATTTCGTATCGCTGAAGGCGGCCTAATCGACTACCCGGATCCAGAAATCATCGGACACAGCTTTGAATTCAGAATTAATGGCGAAGATCCTGGCAGAAACTTTATGCCTGCTCCTGGTCCCGTCCATGTCTTTCGGGCACCTGGTGGACCTGGAGTTAGAGTCGACAGCGGTGTTGAATCAGGAGATTCCATCCCTGGAAACTTCGACTCTATGATTGCCAAACTAATTGTCACCGGTAAAGACCGCACCCAGGCTCTCGAAAGATCTAGGCGCGCATTAGCTGAATTGCAAGTTCTTGGTCTACCGACGGTTATTCCATTTCACAGAAGGATAGTCAACGATCCGGCCTTTGTTGCAACTGACGGAAAATTTGATGTTTACACAAGATGGATTGAAACAGAGTGGAACAACGACATTGAACCTTGGGCAGGACAAGCCGATCAAATTGATCAGTTAGCAAACTCGAGAAGCTCAGTTGTTGTCGAAGTTGACGGCAAGCGACTTGAGGTTAGCTTGCCTTCGAGAATGCTTCAGACCGGATCGCAGTTTGCTACCGGTGGTCGTGCACCCAAGCGCAATATCTCCTCGCATCACGCATCAAGTGGAGCCGGTGATAAAGCCATCAAGGCACCTATGCAATCCACTGTGGTAAAACTTGCCGTTGCTGCCGGTGACAAAGTAGTCGAAGGTGATCAAATCTTGGTACTTGAGGCGATGAAAATGGAGCAGTCGATTACCTCACCCCGCAATGGTGTAATCAAGGCCGTGAAAGTAGCAGTTGGGGAGACAGTGCCCTCCGGTACCGTTCTGATTGAATTCGAAGACTAATCCAAGTTTGGATTGTTTAGTCTTCGGGCGAGATTAGTAGTTGCTTGGTTAAATCGTCAATGTTGCCTCATATTGCGCCAGCGCTTGGCAGCTAGACTGAAATCTATGACTAATCCACTAGAAATTCAAACCAATAGCCCTTTTGAGATCGCCAAGCAGGCTGCTGATCAGATTCGTGAAGCAACTGGAGTGGAAACTCACGACATCGCGCTAACTCTTGGTTCTGGTTGGGCCAAAGCCGCTGACTTAATTGGAGAGGAAGTAGCAAGTGTTCCCGCTAAAGACATCATTGGGTTCTCAGCTCCGGTAGTTGAAGGTCACGTTGCTTCGATTCGTTCAATAAAACTACCTAGTGGTAAGCACGCTTTAGTTTTGGGAGCACGTACTCACTTTTACGAAGGTCACGGGGTGCGTCGAGTAGTTCACGGAGTTCGCACCGCAGCTGCCACTGGTGCCAAGACCATGATCTTGACTAATGGCTGTGGTGGTCTAAAAGAGAGCTGGAAGCCAGGAACCCCTGTTCTAATAAGTGATCACATAAACCTGACTGCCTCAAGTCCTTTGGAGGGGCCAACCTTTATTGATCTCACAGATCTTTACTCCAAGCGACTCCGCGAACTAGCAAGAACTGTTGATGCGAGCTTGGATGAGGGTGTGTACGCGCAATTCACCGGACCACACTACGAAACGCCAGCAGAAGTTCAAATGGTGAAAGCTATGGGTGGGCACCTGGTTGGTATGTCCACTGCTTTAGAAGCAATTGCTGCTCGTCAAGCTGGAATGGAAATCCTAGGGTTTTCCCTGATGACAAATCTTGCGGCAGGTATTCAAAAAACCCCACTTTCACATGCTGAAGTTTTAGAGGCTGGAAGAGAAGCTGAGCCAAGAATTAGCGCGCTACTTGCCGCAATTATCAAAAAGATATGACCTCCCTTAAAAACCTGATTGAACAAGCTCGTAACTGGATCAACCAAGATCCAGATCTAGAAACCATTGCCGAGCTTGAGGGCTTGATAGAAAATTCTGACGAACAGGGTCTCTCCGACAGATTCGGTCAGCGAATTGGCTTTGGTACAGCTGGGCTTCGAGGCTCGCTGGGGGCCGGGCCAAACCGAATGAATAGAGTTTTG
This sequence comes from Rhodoluna sp., assembly GCA_964202285.1. Classification (GTDB taxonomy): domain Bacteria; phylum Actinomycetota; class Actinomycetes; order Actinomycetales; family Microbacteriaceae; genus Rhodoluna. The sequence continues at coordinate 4,316 of CAXNHQ010000083.1, forward strand.
GTCGCCCAAGCAGCAGCTGGTATCTCCAAGTATCTAAGGGAGAACTTTGATGATCCAAGCGTGGTTATCGGCTTTGACGCAAGAAAAAACTCTGATGTCTTCGCTAAGGACTCAGCGGAGATCTTCTCGGGATTTGGCATTCGAGCATATTTGTTTGATCAGCTAGCAGCGACCCCGATGGTTGCCTATGC
>CAXNHQ010000084.1:0-4467 GCA_964202285.1 Rhodoluna sp.
TTCCTGCTAGAACTGTGTCGGGGGCAGTGACCGCGAAGTCATCGCGGTGATGCTCTCCGATGTTGAAATTGTCTAAGCCAACTTGCTCGGCTAGAACGGCTTCCTTGACAACGTTTCTTAGAACTTGTCCCGCGGTTTCTGGTGTGCCATCGTCTTTTAGCGTCATATCCCCAAAGGTGTCGAGCCCGAATCTAATCTTCATTTTTCCTTCAAGTCTTTCTGCATTTCACTGCCCTCTAGTAAACCAGTCTCTGGCTAGTTTGTTCCCGTGCTAGTTGGAAAGACTTTTCCAGTAATCATCGATAGCCTGCATAGTCTCTGACGGGGTCTCTTCTTGGGCTAAGTGTCCAGATTTGGGGATAACTACCAAACTTGAGCCCTCGATCATGTTTGCGAGCGCTTCGGTGTCTGCTGTTGCCACAACCACATCGGTGTCGCCGGTAATAAGAAGTGTTGGGATGGTTATCTCGGCTAGTCGATCTTTGACGTCAAAAACCTTTGGGGCCCGGTTGAACTCCCAAAAGCCTTCTTCCCACCCGATGATTTCTAGCGGCGCTCTATAACCGACCTTAATTTCTTCAGTGATCTTGGATTTATCGAACCATGATCGATCTAGTAAGTCCATGCCGCTAGAGGCAATTGAGGAAACCAACAGCGGACCTAAGTGATCTAGCTGGGGAATGCTGAAAATCCAATTGAATCCAGAAGGTGATCCGCCGGTGGTCAAAATCGCTGGTGAGATCAAGATAAGACCCGTTACTGCTCCAGGGTTATCCACCACATACTGAGCAGCTTGAGTTCCGCCAGCAGAGTGTCCAACTAGATAGAGATCTCGGTTAGCTGCGTACTTTTGAATAAGCTCGTCCAGAATCAAATCATTTCCAGCTGAGCCGTATGGGTTCTCAGTTTCCCAGCTGGTTGGCCTTTCCGTGAAACCAAATCCTGGACGGTCGTAAGCTATTACGTCTCCGTAGGCGCTTAGTGGCTCTGTGACGAAGCGGTATGAGAAGGTGTTGGCCCCAAAACCGTGCAGCAAGATAAACACCGGTGGATTGTTGCACTCCGTACCCTGCTTGCAGTCAAATTCGGTTACGTCGGTATAGATCTGTATTCCTTGAGCTGTAGTGAAGGTAGCCCAAGCTCCCGCTGCCTCTTGGTAGGTCTTTGTTCCAGTGGTTTCTACCGGTATCAAGAATGGAACAACTAGTGCCGCGACCAGCAGACCGAGGGCAATTCTGGAAAGGATTTTTAGGGCTTTTTTCATGTCTTCAGCCTAGGCCCGAGCTATTGCTTGGCGGTAGTTACTGGGAACTGACTGAGAGCTTGGGTAAAGCTTTTGCTAGCTGGCCCGATAGGTGGTTTGCTTAGTAAGTACAAAAACCCACCACACAATTTAGGGGACATCCTTGTTTAGACTCTCGACCGTATCTTTGGCCAACCGCTCAGTAGTGGGGCTTTTGACCATTCTTATAACGGTCGCTGGCCTAATCTCCCTTGGGTCGCTAAAGCAGGAGCTCCTGCCCTCATTCGAGGTCCCTCAGGCTTCTATCGTTACAAGCTACCCGGGAGCTTCTCCAGAGGTTGTCGATGCTCAGGTTTCTTCAATCATCGAAGAAGAGGCAAGGGTTCTAAAAAACTTAGTCAATGTCACATCTACCTCTCGGGCAAACCTTTCCATCGTTCGCGTGGAGTTTGATTTTGGTGTCACCACGGCGCAGGTGGAAGAAGAGCTTAATCGGGTGGTTGCTAATGTAAAAGACTCGCTTCCCGCTGATGTTGAGCCAAGAGTTATCTCGGGCTCATTTGACAGTGTGCCAATTATTGTCTTGTCGGTTGCCTCAACTACCGGAGATAACGAAGCCATCGCCGAGGTTTTGGAAGACATCGCGGTTCCAATTCTGTCCCAGGTAGCCGGAGTGCAAGATATTACGGTCGTTGGTGGCAAAAAGAAGCAAATCACTCTTGATCTAAAATCTGATGTGCTAACTCAAAACGGTCTCAGCCAGCAATCCATCACAGATGCTCTTCGTGCCAATGGATTCATCCTTCCTGCCGGATCAATCACCGACGACGAAGGTGAGCTGCAGATCGAAATTGGAACCAACGTTAACGCTTTAGAAGATTTCGAGAATTTACCGCTTGTAGCTTCGACAACTTCTTTTGCTCAGGCCCCGTCAGGATTCGCAGCGGCTTCACAAACTCCAAAGATTCTAACTATCGGCGAAGTAGCTACCGTAACTTACGATTACGAACCAGTGAACTCTATTTCAAGAACTAACGGTCTTGACTCTCTGGGGGTCCAGGTAACCAAAACTCAAGAGGGAAATACGGTTGCAATTTCTAACGGCATCGAGTCAAAAATTGACGAGCTAGTTGAAAAACTAGGTGGCGATGTTGAAATCACTACGGTATTTGATCAAGGACCCTTTGTTGAAAAGCAGCTGGAGAACCTAACCATTGAAGGCTCACTAGGACTTACGTTTGCGATTTTGATTATCTTGCTGTTCCTAGCATCGATCCGTTCCACTCTGGTTACCGCTATCTCGATCCCAACATCGCTTTTGGTTACCTTTATTGGCCTCTGGGTTTCTGGATACAGCTTGAACCTATTTACCCTTAGCGCTCTAACTATCGCTGTTGGACGCGTGGTGGATGACTCAATTGTTGTTATTGAGAACATCAATAGACACTTGTCCTATGGCGAGCCAAAAAAGCGAGCCATTATCGATGCCGTCAAGGAAGTTTCTGGAGCCATCACCTCTGCAACGATTACAACGGTTGCCGTGTTCTTACCGGTAGCACTAGTTGGTGGAGTGGTTGGAGAGCTGTTTAGACCATTTAGTCTCAGCTTCACCATCGCATTGCTAGCGTCCTTGGTTGTTTCCTTGACTATCGTTCCGGTGCTGGCTTACTGGTTCTTGAAAGCCCCGATAACTTCCGAGGATGCTTCCCTAGAGAGCGAATTAGCTTCTAAGCAGCGCATGGAACAAGCTCGCGAACTAGAAGAGGCAAAAGAAAAGCGCAGCTGGCTTCAGCGCGGCTACATACCCGTTTTGAAAACCACTCAGGCACGCCCGGTCGTGACGCTAATTGCTGCAACGGCTGTTTTGGGTTTCACCTTCGCACTTGTGCCGCAACTAAAAACTGACTTCATTGGAGACTTTGGTGGAGACACTTTCTCTGTAAGGCAAGAACTCCCTGTTGGTATCACCTTTGAACAGCGCGACGAGGCAGCCAAGATAGTAGAGAATCTGATTCTGGATCAAGATGGCGTAGAGACAGTGCTTTCTACTTTTGGTGGTCAAGCTGATGGACGAGTCAACTTTGGTGGTAACTCGAATGCCACCACCATTCAAGTTTCCATCAAAAAGGGCGCAGACAACCTTGCAATCCAAGATGCAGTCCAAGCAGAACTGGATTCAAGAACGGACATCGGCGAAGCAGCAATCTCCGCAGGTGGTGGAGGTGGTTTCGGTGGATCTGGAACTATTGACATCAAATTAACTGCAACTAGCGATGAGGCACTATTTGACGCGGTTGACAAAGTTCGAGCAGGAATGATCGGCGTTGAGAACATTTCGGAGATTTCCTCTTCGCTATCCGAGCAGCAAAGAACTCTGAAGATTACCGTTGATCGCCTAAAGGCAGCCGAAAAGGGGCTGACCGAGATTCAGGTATCGGGACTTGTTGCTGCAACGCTTCGACCAGGCTCGATAGGTTCGGTCAACATTGAAAACGAGTCCACGCCTATATTCATAGTCCAAGAAAGCACCCCTGCTACTTTGGATGAGATTCGTGCGATCAAGATTCCAACTCGTTCAGGGATTATTGAATTGCAAGAGATCGCAGTTATTGAAGAAGTTCAAGCTCCGGTTGCCATCAACAGCGAAAAAGGTGATCGAGTAGCTACCGTTTCGTTGACCCCAGACTCCGATGATCTAGGTGCGGTTACTAGAGCAGTTACCGAAGCCCTAGATAATGTTGAGGTCCCAATTGGCGCTACAGCCACAATCGGAGGTGTTTCGGCGGATCAAGCTGAGTCCTTCGGTCAGCTTGGCTTAGCCTTGCTTGCCGCTGTTGCCATTGTCTACCTGGTTATGGTTGCAACCTTTAGTAGCTTGGTGCAGCCACTTATCTTGTTGATCTCAATTCCGTTTGCTGCTACCGGAGCACTAGGGCTACTTCTGATTACCGACACCCCACTTGGTGTTCCAGCTCTAATTGGAATGTTGCTCCTAGTTGGTGTGGTGGTAACGAATGCAATTGTTTTGATTGACCTTATAAATCAGTACCGTAAGCAAGGCAAATCCATCCAGCAATCCATCATGGATGGTTCGAGGCAACGGCTTCGTCCTATTGTGATGACAGCACTTGCCACAATCTTTGCCCTGTCCCCACTGGCCCTTGGAATAACTGGCGGAGGATTCATCTCACAGCCGTTGGCAATTGTTGTAATCGGTGGACTTG
>CAXNHQ010000085.1:0-4434 GCA_964202285.1 Rhodoluna sp.
AGAGGACACACCGCAATCTCCTGGTCGGGGACCGCGATAATGGCCCTGAGTGTATTGGTTTGGGGAGGCATCGGTGACTTGTTTAATACCGGACTGGCTGGTGCATTAGCGCTGGTAGTTGCCGCACACACAATTTCTTACTCCCTGGATAAATCCGAAACTGAGACCGCGCAATTTCTAAAACAGGCAATTGAAGTTCAAGCAGCGTCGGTAACGGAATCTTCGACAAGGCAGGAAAGATCAAGACGCTTGTCCGAGACGCTGGAAGTTGCCTATCCGCTACTGAGTAAAATCTCGCGCGGTGAAATAGATCAATACTCCAGGCAGGAGGCAAAAGTTCTCGAAGCCCAATTACGAGATGGCATCAGGGGGCGGAATTTGATCAACGAAAAACTCAAAGCTTCAATCCATGCCGCACGCCAAAGAGGAGTGGAAGTCACTGTTTTAGATGAGGGAGGGCTGGATGCAATTACAGATTCGGCAAGAGATGAGATTCGAAATCGGATTGCAACCGAGCTAGATCAGGTAGTTGAAGGAAGAGTTACCATTCGTGCACCGCGCGGATCAAAATCCAGTGCAACTTTTGTGGCTTCCAGACCAGGAACTGTAACTCCGGATGTTTTCTTGAGGCTCTAAAAAATTGGAGAACCCGAGCCAACTTTAGGCCCGGGTCTCAACCCCCATCACCACTTCAGCTTTCCCCTGATAGCTACATCGAAGCAGTTGCTACCTAAACTAACGAACTACAGAGCAAGCGGCTTGGGAAACGGGCTGAATTCGCGTCCCCACTTTGGGGGACTAGATGCGACCTTTGAAATCAGATTTCCACTTCAGATCAGCCGGATTTTTGCGTCACGAAGCATTTGTGACCCACGTGCCCAGTTAGGAGTTGGGTTATCGGACTGAACTTGGCTTGCCAGGGCTTCACTAACAACCGCAACAACGGCAGCTAGTTCCGAAGCTGTGGGATTGCCCGCAACTACTTCAATTGCTTGTTCAATTTCTTTTGAGGATTCAGCCATTAGAGCGGAATGTTCCCATGCTTTTTTGGAGGAAGAGAAGCTCGCTTGGTCCGCAAGGCTCTAAGGGCTTTGATAATTGAGATTCTTGTAGCCGAAGGTTCTATTACTCCATCTAGTTCGCCACGTTCTGCAGCAAGAAAAGGTGAAGCCACGTTGTAGGTGTATTCAGCAGCAAGTTCCGCTCTGACCTTTGCGATGTCTTTACCTTCTTCTTCGGCCTTTTTGATCTTGTCTCTGAACAAGATATTTACTGCCCCTTGACCACCCATCACTGCTATTTCTGCAGTTGGCCAGGCAAGGTTGATATCGGCTCCAAGCTGCTTAGATCCCATGACAATGTATGCACCGCCGTAGGCCTTTCGGGTGATAACGGTTACCAGTGGAACAGTTGCCTCGGCATATGCATACAGAAGTTTTGCTCCGCGACGAATAACGCCGGCCCACTCTTGATCTGTTCCTGGCAGGTAACCTGGGACATCAACTAGCGTCACGATGGGAATAGAGAACGCATCGCAGAATCTAACAAATCGCGCAGCTTTTTCTCCGGCATCGATGTTGAGGGTTCCAGCCATCTGCGATGGCTGGTTGGCAATAATTCCAACACTTCTTCCATCAATTCTTGCAAAGCCAATCAAGATGTTAGGAGCAAACAGTGGCTGTACCTCTAAAAAGTTAGCCTCATCAACTAGGTGCTCGATAACTGTTTTCATATCGTAAGGCTGATTTGGAGAATCTGGAATGATGCTGTTTAGTTTCTTATCAAACTCGGTTTCTTCTAATTCAGAATGTGAGTCGTAGACAACTGTTTCCGCCAAGTTGTTTTGAGGGAGAAAACTCAACATTGCTCTGGCGTAGTCCAGAGCATCTTCCTCATCGTTAGCCAAGTAGTGCGCAACCCCTGAGGTTTCATTGTGAGCTCTTGCCCCTCCAAGATCTTCCATCCCAACTTCTTCGCCAGTAACAGTTTTGATTACGTCTGGGCCGGTGACAAACATGTTGGATGTCTTATCCACCATGATCACAAAATCAGTCAGGGCAGGTGAGTAAACGGCGCCACCAGCGGCGGGACCCATAATGATTGAGATCTGGGGGATAACACCAGATGCCATGGTGTTTTTTCTGAAGATTTCCCCATACTTTCCAAGAGCAATAACTCCTTCTTGGATTCTGGCTCCACCAGAATCCAGCATTCCAATAATTGGGACTCCGGTCGAGATGGCAAGATCCATAATCTTGATGATTTTGTTTCCGGCAGCTTCACCGAGCGAGCCACCGAAGATAGTGAAGTCCTGAGAGTAAAGCGCCACCTGGCGTCCGTGGATGGTTCCAAAGCCGGTGACTACCGAGTCACCATACGGCCGGTTGGAATCCATACCAAAGGCGTTTGATCGGTGGCGAACAAACTCGTCTACTTCAACGAAAGAACCCTTGTCGACCAGCAACTCGATTCTTTCGCGAGCAGTCTTTTTTCCCTTCGCGTGCTGTTTTTCAATTGCCGCGTCTCCGCTTGCCTTGACGGCTTGGTGGTAGCGGTTTCGAAGGTCTGCGATTTTTCCAGCAGTAGTAGAAAGGTCTGGTTCGTTCACAATTTCTCCAATTGCTGTCTTGGCAGTATCTGACCAACTATATCGGAGGCCTATCCCGATGTTATTGCAGGTTTCCGCAGACATTGCCGTTTATTGATGAGGATTCCTACAAACTCCGCCTGGCCTAGGCTTAGCCCATGGAATATCCCAAGGCGAGTCAGGTAGCAAGCGGTCTTGAGTTTCTTGCGGAAACTGGCTCCACAAACCAAGACCTTGCGGCTTTAGCCAAAAAAAGTGACTTGCCAGAGTTTTATACCTTGGTCACAGAATTTCAAAGTGCTGGAAGAGGCCGACTCGATAGAGTCTGGGAGGCCCCTGCCGCAAGCTCGGTAATGGCTTCGGTATATCTCAAGCCAAGATTTGAAAACTCTTCTGGCATTGGCTGGATCTCGCTATTGGTTGCAGAAGCGATCAAGCGGACTATTCAAGATCTCGGGGTCAGTGCCAACATCAAGTGGCCCAATGATGTGCTGGTTTCAGGAAGCAAAGTAAGCGGTGTATTAGCCGAGGTTTCCCAAGATTTAGCTTCTGTTGTGGTGGGCTTTGGCATCAACGTCACGCAAGACGCTAAGGACTTGCCGGTTCAAACCGCTACATCTTTATTGCTGGCTGGGGCAAGCTCGCTAGATCGCGATGTAATCCTGGCTCAAACCCTTTCCAACATAAAGGTGCTTTATTCCGAGTTGGCAGCTGCGGGAGGTGACGCCCAAGCTTGCGGTTTGCGCCAGCAACTGCTGGACTCCTCAGCCACCATTGATCAACTGGTCGAGGTCATGTTCAAAAACCAAGATTCAGTCCAGGGGAGGGCAGTAGATATAGATGACTCCGGTCGGTTAGTAGTGAAGACCGACGCCAAGACACTACTGGTCTCAGCTGGCGATATCCTTCATCTCAGAGCGAACGAGAAGGATGATTGAGCTGTGAGTTCTTTGCCTGAAACCAAGATAGTTCGCCTGCGCCAAAAAGCAACCAAGATGTTTCTACCTACAATAATTTTGGCAGCCAGCTCTTTTTCCTTGGCTTTCTTTATTGAAATTCTTGCCGCTGATCTTTACATGATTCTTGTTTGGGTTGTTGCCGGGGCAACCATACTGTTTTGGCTACTTCCACTTTTGAACTGGTTGGCTGGGTCGCTACTTATTACCGATCAAAAACTGGTTTACCGTTCTGGATTTCTGGGCTTGAGTAAAAAGGTTGTCCACTTTTCAAATTTGTCTTCCATTGAGATTCAAAGAGCTAAGGGACTAGGTGGCAAAGTGATCTCCATCTTGTTGGTTGATGGAACCGAGCTTGTAATCAGCGGATACGCTAGAACCAAGCTGCTAGCTGCCGAACTACAAGCCCAAGCCAGCAAGTCACTCTAACCAAAAAGGAATACTTCGTGAAGCGATATCGGGTTGGTGTAATTGGCGGGGGCCAACTTGCTCGAATGATGATTATTCCGGCAACGAATCTCGGAATAGAGCTCAGAGTGCTTTCCGAACAGGCTGACTCCTCCGCAAAGCTTGGAACAACGCAAATTGGCGATTACACCAATGAGAAAACCGTTATGGAATTTGCTCAGGGAGTTGACGTTGTTACTTTTGATCACGAACACGTTCCCTTGACTATTCTTTCGAAATTGGAACAAGCCGGAATTAGAGTGCAGCCATCTTCGAAGGCTTTGGCCCATGCCCAAAACAAACTGGTCATGCGTCAAGCCTTGGAGAAAATTGGTGCCCCGAATCCAATCTGGAAAGCAGTTTCTTCGGCAGCCGAACTGGATCAGTTCATCAACGATCACGGACCAGAGGTAATTGTCAAAACTCCCATTGGCGGTTATGACG
>CAXNHQ010000086.1:0-4428 GCA_964202285.1 Rhodoluna sp.
AGCTTTAGCTCCAAAACAACATGCCTGACACTGGTCTCGTCGGCCAACGCTTTTTGAGCCACGATAGTTGCATTTTCGTAGCCCAGCACAGGGCTGATGGCAGTTACGAGCCCGATTGAGTTCTCAACACTAAGCCTGAGTTTTTCTACGTTCGCGGTAATTCCGCTCACGCAGGCGTCAGCCAAAACATAGCAACCCTGACGAAGTTGAGTAATGCTCATCATTAAGGCTCGACACATGATCGGCTCAAAGGCATTTAGTTGAAGCTGTCCAGCTTCAACTGCCATGGTCACAGTTAGATCATTTCCCACTACCGCGAAAGCGATTTGGTTAATTACCTCGGGAATAACTGGATTAACCTTGCCAGGCATAATTGAAGATCCAGCCTGTCTTGGAGGAAGGTTTATTTCATCCAAACCAGCACGTGGTCCACTGCTAAGAAGTCTTAGATCATTTGAAGTTTTTGAGAGTTTTACCGCAATTCTTTTGAGAACTCCTGAAACTGTTACAAACACTCCGGCGTCTTGAGTTGCCTCAACCATGTCTTCAGCCAGAACAAAATCAAATCCAGTTAGTTTGCAAAGAGCCTCACAGGCCTTCTTTGGGTAACCTAGCGGTGCGTTAATGCCGGTTCCAATTGCTGTTCCACCCAGGTTTATCTCGCGAAGTAGTGGCAAAACTTCGCGAAGCCTCTGGATGTCTTCCATGGTCATTCGCGAAAATGCTGCAAACTCCTGGCCAAGTGTCATTGGTACGGCATCTTGCATTTGAGTTCGGCCCATTTTGATTACGTCTTTGAACTCGACAGCTTTGGATTGAAAGGCGTTTTCCAAATGCGCCATTGCTTTCAGTAGTTCATTGATTTCGAAAATCAAGGCAAGTTTCAGAGCAGTTGGATAAACGTCGTTAGTCGATTGGGATTGGTTGACGTCATTTAGCGGGTGGACTATCGAATAGTCGCCTTTTTGACCGCCTAGAATTTCTATAGCCACGTTGGCAATGACTTCGTTGGCATTCATGTTGGTTGAAGTTCCTGCGCCACCTTGGATTGCGTCAACCACAAACTGAGAGTCAAACTCGCCATCGGCGACCCTGATTGAGGCTTTTACTATTGCGTCTTTGACGTTCGGTTCGAGCTCCCCTAGTTCGAAATTGGCCTCAGCTGTAGCGTGCTTAACTATTGCCAGAGCCCGAATCAAGGACCGGTAGTGACCGATCGGAACTCCTGAGATTGGGAAATTGTCAACTGCTCGAGCGGTGTGAACGCCCCAATATGCGTCTTTAGGAACCTGGTAGTCGCCAAGTAGGTCGTGTTCGAGTCTGGTAGATGACATAAGTTAAGTGTGCCACTAAGTCGTGGGGTCCGGCTACCAACCCATGCGGCAGAACTCTTCTACCTTCTTGGTGGTTCCTGCAACAATCATTAAGTCGCCGGCGTTCAAAACTGTTTCTGGGAAAGAAGGAAGATAGCTCTGGCCTTCTTTTCTGGTGGCAACCACTGTTACGCCGTGAAGTGATCTAAATTTCATTTCAGAGAGCGTTTTGCCTTCAAATATCTCCGGGGCCTCTGTCTTGGCCATTACGAAGTCCTGATCGAGTTGAATGTAATCAAGGGTTTCTCCGCTAACCATATGGGCCACCCGCCTTCCCATGTCCATTTCAGGGAAAATTACGTGGTGAACTCCCAGTTGTTCAAGGATTCTTCCGTGGGAAACACTTGTTGCTTTTGCCCAAACTTGCGGAACTCCGAGTTGAAGCAGCAAGGATGCGGTCAAGATGCTCGCCTCTAAATCGCTACCAATTGCTACGACAGCTGAATCAAAATCAGGGATACCCAACTCGCGAAGAGCAGCCTCATCGGTTGAATCAGCCTGAACCACTTGGGTTAGGGATTCGGCGTTTGCCTGCACAAGTCTCTCGTCTGAATCAATTCCAAGAACTTCCCGACCAGATTTCACCAGCTCCAAGGATAAAGCGGTGCCAAATCTCCCGAGTCCTATCACCGCGATAGACGATGCGCTATGCTTTTCGCGTCCAAGTGTCTTTAGGCGACTAGCCAATTTTTACTCCAATCGATGGTGCTGTTTTTTCTGTTGATTCGTCAACTCTTAGGTTAGCGCCTAGTTCAATTCTTGCGTGTGACGCTAAAAAATTAGCCAATTAGTGGCCTTTCTTTAGGGTACTCAAAGTGCCGTTTAGTTCTTCTCAAAGCAAGCGATGTCGCGACAATAATCGGTCCGAGTCTTCCAAACAACATCAATAAAGCAAGAAGGAACTTAGCGTGCTCTGGTAGCTGGGCGGTTATGCCTGTTGACAAACCTACCGTTCCAACCGCCGAAACAACTTCGAACAATAACTGATCCAAAGTGAAGTCAGTTGTCAGTCGAAGAATTAGAAGCGCCCCGACTATTACGACCATGTACAAACTTACAATCGTCAAAGCTTGCCTCTGCATGGATCTTGGAAGCCTTCTGTTTCCAACGTTCACTGCATTGTCGCCCCTGATCTCGGTGTACACGATGTACAGCAAAACTACGAGAGTTCCAAGCTTTATACCACCTGCGGTGGATGCGCTAGCTCCACCAATGAACATCAGAATTGAGGTGACTAGCCAAGAGGTAGGTTGCATTTGGCTTACGTCTAGTGAGTTAAATCCTGCAGTTCTAGGCATAACGGATGCAAAGATGCTATCGATAATTTTCTGGAGCGGGTTCAGTGAACCTAGTGTGTTTGGATTGCCCCACTCAAGCAAAGCGATTGCGAAGGTGCCAATTATCAACAAAGCAAAGCTAGCCCAAAGAACGATACGCGAGTTTAGCGACCACTGCTTAGGCATTGAGTAGCTTGGGGTGATTCTGAAAATCGCTGCAAGTTTTAGTACCAGCCGGTCTCGCATTTCAACAATGGTTGGGAATCCGATACTGGCCAGGAACACGGTGGCAAATATTGGAACGAGAATCCAACCATCTCGAGCAAACCGGATCATGCTGTCACTATAAAGAGCAAATCCCGCGTTATTGAAAGCAGAAATGGCATGAAAAACACCGTGGGCCAGTGCCTTGTTCATTTCGTAACCATATTCGGTAGCGAAACGCCAGGTTAGGATGACGGCGAGGATTACCTGGAAAAAGAGCATTATCTTCAAGATATTGAGAAGCAAGCTTTTAACATCAGGTGCCTTGGAGCCTGTCTCTGAGGTCGCATTCAGTCTGGTTCGCAAAGAAACTCGACCGTCCAAAAGAATGGCCACGAGAGAAGCGAACCCAACGATTCCAAAACCACCGACTTGAATTAGCAGCGCTATGACAACATGTCCAAATAGGCTCCAGTGAGTTTCAACATCAAGCGTTGATAAACCTGTAACCGTTGTGGCAGATGTTGCCGTAAACAGAGCATCAAACAGTGGCGTTGATTGGCCAGTTTTCGAAGCTATTGGGAGCGTCAATAGCGCTGTCCCCAAAAGAATGATGCCGGTAAAGGCTATAGAGATGATTTGAGAAGGATGCAAGCCTTGACGGCCAAACATGTCGATTCCTTTCCAGAGCCTCACCAAGCCTACTCTCAAAAGCCCTTGTGACACTAGAGCAACCTATTGCTAGACACAGGAATTTACTTAGCTCTTCAATGTTCCAATTCTTCTAAGCCTTGCCTTGGCACCGTCCTCGATGGGTGACTCGGGGCCAATGGCTGCTCTCATCAAGCGAAGTGTCCATCTCGTTGCAGGACGAATCAACCAAGCCGGCTTAGCTGAAAGTCCAAGTAGAGTCCTAAACTCTGGGCGCAGCGACAGCACCGCGGCGTCAAACAGCAACCCATAGACAAGTCTTGCAACACCCGGCAAGGGAGGGTCCTGAATAAACTCGATTACTCGTTTAGTGTCAGCAGTTGAAACAAGTAATCCGGAGCGATAGAAGTTATCTATTTCTGATTCCAATTCCGACTCACTCATCGGGCACTTAGTCAACCCAAGGGGCGCCACCGAAACACTCCACTGAGACACGTAGTTGTCCGCTCCAGTTTCAAAACTTCCCTGTGGAATTGCTTTCCAGGAATACATCTGGTGAGCCACAAGAAAAGATTCCATAAATGCAATGTGAACCCAAAGTAGGAGATCCTTATCTGCCGCTTGATAAGGCACTTTTTCGCCGGTTCCTTTTATGTACTCGCCGGAAACACGAGAGTGAAGCTTGTTAACTCGGTTAGCCTCATTTTGAACCGCCGTCTTTGAGCCAAAAGTTGTCACCGTGAGCCATCGAATTGTTCCAGCTAACCTTCCCAGCGGGTCAGATTCGTATCTTGAATGATTCTTGACGCCTGTCAAAGAGCCTGGGTGTAACGCCTGCATAAGAAGTGCTCGTATGCCGCCCACAAGGGTTCCAAAATCTGCATGGACTACCCATGGAGCGTCAGAGGGAAGAAAGTAGCCTT
>CAXNHQ010000087.1:0-4416 GCA_964202285.1 Rhodoluna sp.
TACAGATTTTTGCACCAAAATTCTTGAACGTGCACAGCAGTCCTGACCGGCATTTTCAAAGACCGCGTAGGGGGCACTTCTTGCTGCCTTCTCGATATCGGCATCTTCAAAGATAATGTTGGCGCTTTTGCCACCGAGTTCGAGAGTTACGCGTTTGATTTGATCGGCGGCACCGCGCATGATGTGTTTTCCAACTGCAGTGGAACCGGTGAAAACAATTTTCCCTACTTTTTCGTTAGTGACTAAGCGATCTCCAACAACAGTTCCTTTTCCGTTAAGCACCTGAAATAAGTTCTCGGGTAATCCTGCTTCTAGTGCTAGCTCAGCTAAGCGGTTTGAAGTAAGTGGTGTCCACTCAGCAGGTTTTAGAACAACAGCATTCCCAGCAGCCAAAGCAGGTGCCATCCCCCAGCCTGCGATGGGCATTGGATAGTTCCCAGGGGTAATCAGTCCCACAACTCCTATTGGCTCATGGAATGTGACTGCGATCCCACCTGAGACCGGGATTTGTTTACCCATGAGCCGCTCAGGGGCTCCGGCGTAATAATGCAAAACGTCTCGAACGTTCTTGGCCTCGTACCGAGCTTGGTCGATTGGGTGCCCAGAATTTCTAACTTCTAGCTGGGCTAAGTTTTCGTTGTCGGCATCAACTGCCAGAGCAAATCTTCTGAGCAACGTGGCACGATCGCTTGGCGCAAGAGCCGCCCACTTCTCCTGAGCTTTTACCGCCTTATTTATGGCTTCGTCCGTTTGGCCAACATCGAGGTGCTCAATGGTTTCCATTGACTCTTCGGTTGATGGGTTTATTAGCGTGTAACTCAAGCTCTATTTATCTCCAGAAAGAATCAACTTGGCACGATGTATGGCGCGCACCAGTTCTGGCTGACGAATTCCTAGCGCTTGTGAGACGTCTGAATAAGTTCTCTTATCAACCAAGATTGCCGTTGCCGCTTCAACCAATTCATGCGGTAAGGAGTCACATTTTTTCTTTAGGTCCGCTTTACTGAGACTGCCAATGAGGCTTTCATTAGCGCTCTCTTCGAAGGTCACATCGATATCGAAGTCTTGATCCATGATCATCGCCTTATTCCCAGGGGAAGGTGGCCAAGGATATTCCTTGGCCACCTAACCCAATGAGTGCTTTTCTAAGAAGCGAAGTCCCTGACTAGGGCATCGTTCTTGTTTTTTCTCGTTCCTGCAACAACATACCCAACGATCATCGCTAGGAATGGAAGCAGTACAAAGAACCAACCAAGGCCAGAGAGAGCCCAGGCTGATTCAGGTAGCGATGGGTCTACCCCATCAGCAGTCGTTCCGGCTAGCAAGTTGAACCTAGACATTAGTAGGTACAAACCAGCAAGCATCAAAACAACTGATGCGGCAGGAGCAATCTTTGAGTTCCAAAGAGTTCCTCCGCCTGCTCTGTTGAAGTAAGCAATTACCGCAATCGAGACCAATACCTCAACCGCTACAACTGCAATAACGGCGATACCGCTCATCCAGCTGAACAAGTTAAGGAATGGGTCTAGTCCTGCAGCTGCAAAGAACACAATTACTGCACCAGCAATGATTGAGGTAAGCAGTGCGCCGTTTTGTGGAGCACCTGCTTTGTTGGTCTCGCCTAGCATCGACGGCATTACGCCGCCTCTACCCATTGCAAAGAAGTAACGAGCTGCTGCGTTCTGGAATGCCAGCAATCCAGCAAACAAGCTGGTGATCACCAGAATGGCCATTACTAGCACTAGCTCAGGAGATACATACTCAGCAGCAAGGCTAAATAGCACAGCTGCTGGATCTGCCAGACCTGTAGAACGCTCAATTACCTGATCTATGAGCTGGGTGCTACCCATTCCAACAACCATCGCAAATGAAACAAGAGCAAACAAACCAGAGATGATTCCAATTGCCCAGTATGTGGCTCTTGGAACATCGCGCTTTGGATTCTTTGATTCCTCACCGTAGATAGCAGTTGCTTCAAAACCGATAAAGGAAGCGAAAGCAAAAGCTAGTGCGATACCAGCAGTCCCTGCAAACCCACCGGCGAATACCAGCGCTGGGTTGAACGAAGCGTTGAAATCAATTGGCTCAGGTCCACCGTTGCCCAAAATAGCTAGCGCGGTGATGATAAGTGCAAGTAGCTCGACGCTCAGAAGAACACCAAGAACTTTTGCTCCAATATCAACACTTAGTAGCGAAAGTAGCGTTACGACAACCCATGAGATTAACGCCCATGCCCACCAAGGAAGGCTAAGACCAAACCCGGCTGCGGTGAGTGAAATCACCAAACCAAAGAAGCCATAAATAGCTAATTGAATTGTGACGTACCCAATAATCGATGCATAGGCAGATGCAACTCCGGCTTTAGGCCCGAGTCCTTTTCCAACAAAAGCAAAGAATGCTCCGGCATTAGTTACCTTGCTGCTCATAGCTGCATAACCGACTGAGAAGACTAAAAGTGTTAGTCCTACTGCGAGATAGGCACCTGGTGTTGCAGCGCCGTTTCCTAGAAGCATCGCTACTGGCACAGCACCGGTCATACCGACCAGTGGGGCACTAGCTGCGACTACAAAAAACACGATGCCGACGACACCGAGTCGCCCCTTGCTGAGGGACTTGTTTGATCCTTTGGCCATTTGTTATGGCCCCCTTCCTCATTGAATGGTGAATCGTTCGTATCAAAACGATATGACTAATCTTGCCCTAATCGGGACTTTGGTCAAGTTCTTAGTCCTACAAATTTTGTCGAAAAATTGTAAAAATGGCTCGTTTGTGCCCGAATGACTCTGTACCCTAGTGTCCATGAGTGAACTAAAAGGCTTTCTAGCCCCCAAAACCCCAAGTGGAAAAAGTGCCATTATTCCCGAGATGCCTTGGCTGTACTCAGGCACCCTACTTACCGTCGAGTACCTAACCGACCCGAAAAATGTTGCCGCTCTTCTTCCAGAAGGTGTCGAGATAGCAGACGAGCAACCCGGTGCAGTTGCAATCATTTGGGCTGATTGGCAGTCCTGTTCAACTTCAAAGGCTGAACTCTTAGATCCAGTGCGATCACAGTATCTAGAAACATTTGTTGTAATTCGTTGCAAGTACCAGGAGGTTACTTATTCTCGTTGTGTTGCAATCTGGGTCACTAAAGACTTTGCGATTGCCAGAGGTTGGTTTCAGGGTTACCCTAAAAAACTTGGAAACATCGCTGTCACTAGAGTTTTCAATAACGGAAAGGCAACACCAAAACTTGAGCCAGGCGCAAAACTTGGAGCTAGCGTTGCTGCCTACGACCACAGACTAGCGAGCGCGATTGTTACTTTGAGACAGGAGTCTGACAGTAACGGTTTCGTCAACGGTCACAAGATGCTTCACAGCCGCTGGATGCCGTCAATTACTCCTGGAAAAGGAAACTCTTTGGATCAACTAGTTTCTCTTGGTTCAAGCGATGCTGAGATTGGTGTCACCTGGAGCGGCGATGCTGAACTAGTTCTTGGTGATTCTGAATGGGATGAGCTGGGTTCAATTCTTCCGGTTCAAAAAATCCTTGGTGGTTACTACCGCGAACTTGGAGTCACCTTCGCAGGCGGAAACTTAGTAGCAGACTTTTCTGATCCAACCGTCTAAAGCTTTTGCTTTAGAAATCAGACATGTACTCTTTGACTTCCCAATCGGTAGTCTCTCGGGTGTTTGGGTCTGAGACGGCCTCCTTATAGCGACGGACTTCGTCTCGCTTTAGAACATCAAACACTTCGACAATTGGTCCTTGAAGTATGTCTCTTAGGACCGTGTCTTTCTGCAAAGCATCAAGCGCTTCTTCCAGGCTCATCGGAAGAACTGGTGCTGACTCGTTATCGTAAGACATACCGACAACAGGCTCAGGTGCTTCTAGCTTGTTCAGGATTCCATCAAGACCAGCAGCCAGAATTGCAGCTGTCATCAAATAGGGATTTGCAGCACCATCGGCAACCCTTACTTCAAGTCTGGTTCCAGATCCTCGCTCAGGCGGGATTCGAATCATTGCTGAACGGTTGTCGAGTCCCCAGTTGGCCCGGTAGGGAGCCAATGTGTCTGGACCCAGGCGCTTGAACGCATTGATTGTTGGGTTGCATATTGCAGTCAGGGCGTGAGCGTGTTTTAAGATACCCGCAATCATGTTCTTGCCAACAGCGCTCAAGTGCTCACCGCCATCGTGCATGACGTTCTTGCCCTTTAGGTCCTCGACTGAGAAGTGCAGGTGGAATCCGCTTCCACCTTCATCGCTCCAAGGCTTACCACAGAAGGTCGCATGCTGACCGGCTCGAGCAACGACTTCTTTGATGGTGGTCTTCATCAGAAGTGTTCTATCTGCTGCGTCAAGAGCTGGGCCGTGCCAGAAGTTAATCTCATATTGGCTTGGACTGAATTCATGGTTACCAGCAAAGATTCCGA
>CAXNHQ010000088.1:0-4383 GCA_964202285.1 Rhodoluna sp.
AATTTGCCATTTATTACATCCGCTCCGGTGCGGATACACCCAATAAACCAAGTCCATTTCTTAGCACAACACCGGCAGCGTCGTTGAGCCAGAGCCTGGTGCGATGAACTGACTCAACTTCATTTCCAGACTGAGGGATGACCCGACAGTTGTCGTACCAGCGGTGATAACTTCCGGCAACTTCTTCGAGATACCTTGCAATTCTGTGAGGCTCGCGGAATTGAGCTGCTTGAACCACAAGCCTTGGAAATTCACTTAGCTTGGCAAGTAGTTCTGCCTCTGATGCGTGAGTTAGCAGTGCGGGGTCGAACTCAGAGTGGTCAACCAACATGCTCTTGGCGTTGACTGCAACTTGCTGAGTGCGAGCGTGAGCATACTGAACGTAAAACACTGGATTGTCATTACTTTTTTTGGATAGCTGGGCTAGATCGATATCGAGTTGCGAGTTGGAAGAAGATCTGGCGAGCGCATACCTGGCAGCATCCACGCCAACGGAGTCAACTAGATCTTCCATTGTCACAACAGTTCCTGCTCGTTTTGACATTCTTACCGGTTCACCATCGCGCATCAGGTTTACCATCTGCCCGATAAGAATCTCTAGATTTACACCAGGTTCGTCACCAAACGCGGCACACATCGCCATCATTCGCTGAACGTAGCCATGATGATCGGCACCTAGCATGATTAGGCAGCGCTCAAACCCTCGTTCGCGCTTATCTAAGTAGTAAGCCAGGTCACCAGCGATATAAGCTGCGTTTCCGTCGGATTTGATAATTACTCGGTCTCTATCATCACCAAATTCAGTGGATCGCAACCAGATCGCACCGTCTTGATCAAAAACATGGCCGAGCTTGCGAAGTCTTGCTATCGCTTTATCAACAGCTTTGGACTCGTGAAGTGAGTTTTCGTGGAAGTAAACGTCAAAATCAACTCCAAAATCATGGAGCGACTGTTTGATTTGGGTGAACATCAGATCAACCCCAATAGAGCGAAATTGCTCCTGAGCTAATTCGTCAGACATAGAAAGTATTTCTCTGCCCGCAACTTCAAGTACTTGATTAGCAATGTCCTCTATGTACTGACCGCCATACCCATCCTCGGGCGCCGGAAGGCCCTTAGCTCTTGCTAAGAGTGACCGTGCAAATCGGTCAATTTGCTCACCGTGGTCATTGAAGTAGTACTCCCTGGTAACCGCGGCACCTTGGAAAATCAAAATACGGGCCAAAGAATCACCTGCGGCAGCCCAACGGGTCCCGCCCATGTGAATCGGTCCGGTTGGGTTCGCGGAAACAAACTCCAAATTCATCTTGAGTCCCGCTAGAAAATCGCCACGGCCATAATCCAGCCCTTTCTCAACGATTGTCTTGGCTAACTCCCCCGCGCTAGCTAGCTCGAGGCTGATGTTGATAAAGCCCGGTCCGGCAATTTCTACCCTAGAAACCTCAGCAAGATCTTGAATTCTAGGAGCTAACAGCTCAGCAAGCTCCCTTGGCTTTAGTCCTAGAATCGGTGAAAGCTGCATGGCAACATTGGTTGCCCAGTCTCCGTGCTCTCTGTTCCTGGGCCGCTCAACTACTATTTCGGCGGGCAAGGTCGCAGCACCGAGTGAGCCATCTGCTTGCATCTTTTCCAAGATGAGCTTGATAGCCGACGCTAACTCTGCTGGATCCAAGATTTGCCTCGCAAAAACAGTTCGGAGAAATTCTCATTCGGAGCTTTAAGTGGTAACAATTAACCGCAAAAATTATGTGATTTCCTCTAAATCATACCGAGAAAGCGCTATTTACGGCCACGCTGTTAGGCTTTAGGAGCATTGCCCCCATAGCTCAGGGGATAGAGTACCGCCCTCCGGAGGCGGGAGCGTAGGTTCGAATCCTACTGGGGGCGCAAGTAGCTAGCCAGCTGCGAAAGCGCCATGGAGCGATGACTCAAAGAGTTTTTTACCTCCGGCTCCAATTCAGCAGCCGTTATTTCAAAACCATCCGGAATAAAAATTGGATCGTAGCCAAACCCGTTCACGCCAGAAGCTGCAAAAGCAATTCGCCCAGGCAAAGATCCGGTAAAGCTGACCTCGTCTGAAGCCGTAACCAAAGATATGGTGCAGAAAAAACTAGCAGCCCGATTGTTTACTGGAATGTCCTTTAGCTGTTCAAGAACCAGTTCACGATTTTTGACATCATCTTTCACACCCGACCAGCGTGCTGAGAAAATTCCAGGGGAACCTCCCATAATCTCGATTGCTAAGCCAGAGTCATCTGCAATGGAGCTAATCCCGGTGTGAGCAAAAGCTGCCCTTGCCTTTATTAGTGAGTTTTCCAAAAAGGAAGACCCGTTCTCAATCGGTTCAGGACCTTCGTAACCCAACAGTTCTAAACCAGGAACCAGAGGTTCCAATATTGCAGCTACTTCTTTGACCTTGTGTGAGTTGTGAGTAGCTAAGACCAGCTGCAATTAGGGCCTCGGGGAACTTAGAACGCGCTTTTGTATCTCACTAAGTTCCGTGGTTCCCTTGAGTGCAAGATCAAGAAGAGCATCTAGCTCGTTGCGATCAAATGGGGTCTTCTCTGCAGTTCCTTGAACCTCAACAAACTTTCCAGACCCAGTGACAACAACATTCATGTCAGTTTCAGCTCTAACGTCTTCGGTATAGGCCAAATCCAGAAATGGTACGGCATCGACAATTCCAACGGAAATGGCTGCAATGCTGTCCGAAATTGGCTGCTTTTTCTCCGAAATGAATTTTTTGGTCTTTCCCCATTCAATGGCATCGACCAAAGCAATGTAAGCGCCAGTAATTGCCGCTGTTCTAGTTCCTCCATCGGCCTGGAGTACATCGCAGTCAATAACTATTGTGTTTTCTCCAAGTGCAGAAAAATCTACAACGCTTCGAAGAGCCCTTCCAATAAGACGAGAAATCTCGTGGGTTCGGCCACCGATTTTCCCTTTTACCGCTTCTCGATCTGATCTATCGTGGGTTGCTCTTGGAAGCATGGAATACTCGGCAGTTACCCAACCTTCACCCTTGCCAACTTTCCAGCGCGGAACTCCATTGGTAAATGACGCTGTGCAAAGCACCCTTGTTTCCCCAAAGCTAATTAGGGCAGAGCCCTCGGCGTGACTGGACCAGCCGCGCTCTACGCTTACCTGTCTTAGTTGATCAGGTGCTCTGCCATCGATTCTTAGCAATTAGATTTCCTATCTTCTCTAAATTGATTCCACTCGAGAAACCTCTGGTCCCAAGAAGCGCTTGGCAAGTTTCTCAAAAGCTGCCGAATCTCCTGTTGCCCGAAACGAAAGTGTTGGTTTATCGCTATCGAGGCGAAGAAGATTGTTCTCCACCAAGACTTTGTACACATCCTTGGCGGTTTCTTCTGCGGAGGAAACCAGGGTTACCTCATCACCCATCACGAAAGAAAGCGCTCCGGTTAGAAGTGGGTAGTGGGTGCAACCCAAAACCAGGGTGTCTATTCCTGCCTCTTTTAGCGGAGCAAGATAGTTTCTTGCAGACTCGATAATTTCAGGACCGGAGGTAATCCCTTTTTCCACGTAATCCACAAAACTTGGGCAAGCTGCGCTTAGAAGCTCAACGTCGACCGCAGCAGCGAAGGCATCGTTGTAGGCCCTAGAGGAAATCGTCGCGTTTGTTCCTATCACTCCAACTTTGCCGTTGGAAGTAATGGCTACCGCTCTTCTGACTGCAGGCTGAATAACTTCAACCACAGGAATTGACATTCCCTCTGTGTAACGCTCTCTGGCGTCTCGAAGCACGGCCGCCGAAGCGGTATTGCAGGCAATTACCAAAAGCTTCACACCTTCAGCAACTAGTTTGTCCATAACGGACAAAGCCAATTCCCGCACTTCAGATAGTGGCCTAGGTCCGTAAGGGGTATTGGCGGTATCGCCAACGTAAATTACAGATTCATTTGGGAGTTGATCGATGATGGCCCTGGCAACAGTTAGTCCACCTAAACCAGAGTCAAAGACTCCAATAGGTGCACTAGCTAAGGGGATGTTCACGTGTTTCAGTCTATAACTTGGGGTCATTGCTATCAGGGCTAGGCTTAACAGGTGCTTAGATCTAGTGCATTACTCACCGACCGGTACGAGCTAACAATGCTCCAAGCTGCTTTGCGCTCCGGTAAAGCAAACCGCAAGGGTGTATTTGAAGTATTCTCTAGAAGCCTTAGTGGCGGAAGAAGATTTGGAGTATTCGCTGGAAGCGGAAGACTGCTGGATCTAATCTCAGAGTTTCGCTTTGAAAGTGCAGAAATCGAATGGCTGCTAGCCAACCGGATTGTCGATGAACCCACCGCCAAATGGTTAAGTGAGTACAAGTTTTCAGGGAACATATATGCCTACGCCGAAGGTGAGATCTACTTCCCT
>CAXNHQ010000089.1:0-4369 GCA_964202285.1 Rhodoluna sp.
CGAAACCACCAAAGCTGTCTGGTCCTCAGGTGAGGATTGGTTACTAATCGGTGGTGGAACCAACATGGTGGTTTCCGACAGCATCGAAGATCTTTCTGTGATTCAGATCAAGACCAAAGGAATTGAGAAAACCATTGTTGGGGACAAGCAAATCTGGCGCATTGCAGCCGGTGAAGGCTGGGATGAGCTTGTAGCAGAGACTGTCAGAGACGGTCTGGCTGGAATTGAAGCCATGAGCGGTATTCCAGGAAGCGTTGGAGCATCTCCAGTTCAAAACATCGGTGCCTACGGCCAAGAACTTAGTGATGTGTTTCTGAAAGCCGAGTTTTTAGATTACGAATCAGGTGAGCTACAAATTCTTGAGCCCAAGGACATGAAATTTGGCTATCGAGATAGTGCCATCAAAAAAGGCAAAACCGGATTGATTACCTGGATCGAAATTGAGCTTTTGGATCTAGCTGGTAAAGCAAGACCTCTTTACTCCGGCCAAATTGCAAAAAATCTCAATTCCGAAATGGGAGCTCAACCAGGCCTGGCTCAGGTTCGAGAATCTGTTTTGAAACTTCGAGCTGCCAAATCTATGGTGCTAGATCCGGGAGATCCAAATAGTGTGAGCTGTGGCAGCTTCTTTACTAACCCAATCGTGACCGACACTTTCGCAAGAACACTTCCCTCTGATGCCCCTTCTTGGGAAACACCAGAAGATGATGGTCTAACGGTCAAACTAAGCGCAGCTTGGTTGATTGAACAAGCTGGAGTCGATAAAGGCTTCAGCTTGCCTGGATCAAGTGCAGCAATTTCTCAAAAACACGCCCTGGCTATTACTAACCGTGGTGGTGCAACAGCAGATCAAATAGTTGAGCTTGCAAGATATGTTCAAGAACGCGTAGCATCCAAATTTGGAATCAATCTAGTTCCAGAACCAAACCTGATTGGTTTCTAGGGGACTCAGATCTAGAGGAGCAGGAGAAATCAGGTGACTGCACTTAGGGCAAAACTCTCTGGTGGCACAAGAACTTCCGTTGGTGAAGCAGATCGAGTAATTGCAAAGTTACTCAAGGACCCTTCCGATTTGATTGAGATATACGATCTCTTTCTAGATAAAGATCCAGTTGTTGCAATGAGAGCAAGTTACGTTGCCATGAGGGTCGCCGAGAAAAACCCCGAATCCGTCTCGCCTTTCTCAAAAGACTTGTTGAAGAATCTTGAGCTCTACAAGCAACAAGAAGTTCGTTGGCACATCCCCCAACTATTGGTTCATTTGAAGCTAACCAAAGCGCAGAGAAGAAGAGCCTACGAAGTAGTAATGAATTGGGCGGAAACTGACAGCAGCAAGATTGTGGGTTACTACGGGCTTCAGGCTGCAGCTGACTTTGCTGAAATGGATGAAGCGTTGCTTCAGGACTTCATTCCAAGAATTAGAAAAGCTAATCGAACCGGTGCCAAATCAATCCAGAATCGCTGCAAAAAGATTGCAAAACAGTTAGACATCGAAATTTAGTTTCCAGTTGACTCCTAGTTCAAAAAAGAAGTAAGTCCCTGTCTTGCTTCTAAGCATTGCCTTTAGCCAAAAAGCTTCTGTAGGCGCTTTATGCCTTCCAAAATTGGCTCGTCGCCAAGTGCGTAACTCATGCGAATATAACCCGAAGGTCCAAAGGCTTCACCAGGAACTAGCGCCACCTCAACTTGCTCCAAAATGAAATCACATAGCTCCAAAGAAGTGTTGATCTGTTTTCCATTCCAAGTCTTTCCAAGCAGTCCTCGAACGTCCGAGTAAACATAGAAGGCACCCTGTGGCATAGGAGCTAACCAGTTCTCGATCTTGCCAAGCTCAGAAACGGCAAGCTTTCGTCTGCGATCGAAAGCTTGCAGCATGTTCTGAACTTCGTCTTGTGGACCTGTTAGGGCTGCGAGCGCGGCTTTTTGTGCAATGTTGTTCACGTTAGAAGTTAGGTGCGACTGCAAGTTAGCAGCTGCCTTCATTTCATCTGCCGGTCCTGCCATCCAACCAAGACGCCATCCGGTCATGGCGTAGCTCTTGGCAACTCCGTTTACCATGATGGTCTTGTCAATTAGCTCTGGAACAACTTCAGTAATTGAGTATGCCTTTACGCCGTCATAAACCAGGTTCTGGTAAATCTCATCAGTTACTACCCAAAGATCGTTTTGGTGTGCCCAGTTACCGATAGCTGCTATTTCTTCTTTTGAGTAAACAGCACCAGTTGGGTTAGAAGGTGAACACATCAGCAGCACCTTGGTGCGGGCTGTCTTTGCTTTTTCTAGCTGTTCAACGGTGACTTTGTAGCCCTGGTCGCTTCCTGCAAACACCGGGACGGTCTTGCCTCCAGCTAAAGCAATTGCCTCGGGGTAGGTAGTCCAATACGGAGTAGGAAGTATTACTTCATCTCCTGCATCTAGAAGAACTGCAAAGGCTTGGTAAACAGCTTGCTTGCCACCGTTAGTAACAACGACCTGGCTTGCGGTAACGACAGTTCCAGAGTCTTTGAGAGTCTTTTGAGCTATAGCCTCGCGAAGTTCTGGAAGACCAACTGCTGGGGTGTAGCGGTGGTTCTTGGGGTCTAGAACAGCCTTTCCCGCTGCTTCAACAATGTGAGCCGGGGTTGGAAAGTCAGGTTCTCCAGCGGCATAGCTAATGACGGGGCGACCCTCAGCCTGCAAGGCTTTGGCCTTAGCGTCGACTTTTAGGGTCGCGGACTCAGCTATGGCAGCTATTCGCTTAGAGATTCGGGAGGCACTCACGTATTCAAGCCTAGCGTGGAGGCTCTGGGGAAGGATCGACCCTTTGCAATCTGGGGGCAGGCAGATTAGAGTAGGACTCAGTAGTTGACAGCTGCGGGAAGCCTAATCTGGCAAATTATCCATATTTAGATTCAATCTAGAAGTGTGTCTTTGCCAGTTGGTTTTGCGAAACTGTTTAGCCCCCAAAGGGCGGTGGCTCAATTGGTAGAGCAGCGGTCTCCAAAACCGCAGGTTGCAGGTTCGAGTCCTGTCCGCCCTGCAGACAGATAAGAAGGAAAGAAGTAGCAATGGCAGATGAGCTTCAGCCAGCAGAGGACTTGGTAGTCAAAGCCAAGGCCGATCGCGCTGCAACTCGCAATATCTTCGGGCGCATAATCCTGTTTTTCAAGCAGGTACTCGCAGAGCTTCGCAAGGTTACAAGCCCTACCTACAAGGAACTTGTTAGCTTTACCGGAGTAGTTCTAGCCTTCGTTGTTTTGGTGATGCTTATTCTTTCTGGCCTTGACTTCGTTTTTTACAACCTCGTTACATTTACCTTCACACCAACTAGCTAGTTTCAGAACAGGAAAACTCAATTGAGCGAGATCGAACAAACAGAACTCGAAACTGACAACAGCCAGGCTCCAGCTGCGGCGTTTTCTGCCGTTGAAGAGGTCACCGCGGTTGCAACCCCTGAGACCCCTGTCGAGACACCTTCTTTTGGAAACACCCCTTACCAGGCACCCGAAGAAACCACCGAGGCTCTAGACCCTGAAGAAGCTTTCGTTGAAGAAGTTCCAGAGGTTTCAGAATCTGTAATGGACGCGGAAGCAGCCACTGCAGAAGCCAGTGAAGCCAGCGAAGAATCCAGTGAAGAAGTAGCTGAGGCTCCTAAGGATGAGGATCCATACCGCGTATTCAAGGCCGAGCTGCGCTCGCAACCTGGAAAATGGTTCGTAGTTCACTCCTACGCAGGATATGAAAAGCGTGTGAAGCAGAACATTGAAAACAGACAGCTTGCAATCGATGGCGGAGACAAGATCTTCCAGATCGAGGTTCCAATGGAAGACACCATTGAGATCAAAAACGGACAAAGAAAGCTCATCTCCAAAGTCCGCATCCCAGGTTATGTTCTAGTTCGCATGGAAATGACCGAAGAGTCTTGGTCTCTAGTTCGTCACACCCCAGCCGTTACCGGTTTCGTTGGTAACTCTCAGAACCCAACTCCGTTGAGGCCAGACGAAGCATTCGAGATGCTAAAGACCCTTTACGTTCTTCCAGAAGAAGCAACAGCTAAGGCTGCTGCTAAGGGAACTCAGATGGTCAAGGGCAAGGCTCGCGCAGTACCAATCAAGATCGATTTCAAGGTTGGCGAGTCCATCATGATCAAGGACGGATCCTTCGCAGGCCTTCCTGGAACAATTTCCGAAATCAAGCCAGAGTCTGGAAAGCTCACAGTCTTGGTTTCTCTATTCGAGCGCGAGACTCCTGTGGAGCTTGGCTTCGAACAAGTCGGACCACTGAACTAAAGATTTATCTAAACCACTAAAAAAGGAAAACAAGCAAATGGCACCCAAGAAAAAAGTCACTGGAATGATCAAGCTGCAGATCCAGGCAGGCGCTGCTAACC
>CAXNHQ010000090.1:0-4349 GCA_964202285.1 Rhodoluna sp.
CGCTCCGTTGAGACCAATAATGACTACTTTTGAGCCGCGATCAATGGCTAGATCAACTGCAGCGAAAATCTCCAATGAGCCATAGCTCTTGGACAGGCCATGCGCGGTTAGTGGAGTCCTTCCACACGGCGCAGGATCTGGGAAACGAATCTTGGCAACTCGGTCAACTTGCCCCACATCTTCCAGGTCACTAAGCAGTTTTTGCGCTCTTCGCTGCATTTGCTGCGCGGCAACTGCCTTAGTTGCCTTTGCACCAAACTTTGCTGCCTGGAGAGACAAAGAAGCCGCCTTCTTTTCCGCGTTTGCTCTCTCGCGCTTGCGCCGTTCCTCATCCGCTTCACGCTGCTTTTGATAGGCACGCCATCCCATGTTGTAGATGTCAATCTTTTGTCTATTTGCATCTAAGTAGAAAACGCGGTTCACGGTGGTTTCAACAAGATCGACGTCGTGACTTATCACAATCAAGCCACCCTGGTAGGCCCTTAGAAAATCTCTAAGCCAGACAACTGAGTCTGCGTCAAGATGGTTGGTGGGCTCGTCCAGCAACATTGTTTGTGCGTCGGAGAACAGTATTCGAGCAAGTTCTATGCGACGACGTTGTCCGCCTGAGAGTGTTTTCAACGGTTGGGCAAGAATTCGTTCCTCAATTCCAAGATTGCTAGCTATTGCAGCAGCTGCCGCTTCAGCCGCATATCCTCCGGCTGCTTGAAAGCGCTCTTCAACCTTGGTGTATTTGATCATGGCTTTTTCGGACTCTGGTCCTTGAGCCGAGGCCATTGTGTCGGTGGTCTCAGCCATTTGCCTTAGGAGGGTTCCAAGACCACGGGCATTTAGAATCCGGTCCCGTGCGGACTCCTCGGGATCACCCGATCGTGGGTCCTGGGGCAGATAACCGATCTCGCCCTGTCGCTCAATGATCCCGCCGGTAGCCAGGCCCTCGCCGGCCAAGATCTTCGTCAGAGTTGTCTTTCCAGCGCCATTTCGGCCAACCAAGCCAACTTTGTCACCTGAAGCTACCCGAAAAGTGACCTCGCTCATCAAAGTTCTGGCGCCGATTGTTATCTCTAGGTCTTTGACGCTTAGCAATCAATAAACCTCTCGTGTGCTTGCAAAAGCATTAGTCTACAATCGTCACTACAAACCAAGGTAAGAATAGAGAATCTCATGACAATGCAACTTTCCAGCAAAGCAGCACTTATTGATCGCGTTGTTCCACGCTCAGTTGTAAACGATTTTGCCCTAATTCTATCGGGGGCTGTATTGACTGCCTACGCCGCACAACTGGTAATCCCAATGTGGCCAGTGCCGATCACAGCCCAAACCTTTGCAGTTTTGCTCGTTGGTTCCGTACTTGGTGCCACCAGAGGTGCAATTTCCCTTATTGCATACTTTTCGATGGGAGCACTTGGCCTACCGGTGTTCTCAGCCGCAACGAGCTTGAGCTTTGGTCCGACTTTCGGTTACCTGATTGGATTTATTGCGGCCGCCTCCGTTGTTGGCTGGCTCTCTGAGCGGGGTTGGCATAAATCAGTACCGGGTGTACTTGGAAGCTTTGCGATTGCGAACGCAATCATCTATCTTTTTGGTCTGCCGTGGTTGGCATTTGTTTTAGGAAACCTGGGCGTAGCTAATGACTTAACTGCCGTTGCTTCCGCTGGGTTCGTGCCCTTCATTATTGGAGACGTTCTGAAGATGATGCTTGCTGCTGCGGTGCTTCCATTGGCCTGGAAGTTTCTTGGCAGAAAAGCCTAGATAGAGAATCCGATGGCCCGCATCTGTTCGCGGCCATCGTCAGTAATCTTCTCTGGACCCCAAGGTGGCATCCAAACCCAGTTGATTCTAAATGCGTCGACCACTCCATCTAATGCTTCTGCGGTCTGCTCTTCAAGTACGTCCGTCAACGGACAGCCCGCTGAGGTAAGAGTCATGTTGATTAGCAGGGACTCGTCCTCATCGGCCATTTCAAGTCCATAGATAAGACCAAGGTCAACGATGTTGACACCAATTTCTGGGTCAATTACCTCTTTTAGCGCCTCTTCAACCTTGTCGTACAGGCTGGCTTCTAGTTCTCTTGGCATGTTAGGCCTTCACGTACCTGTCGTAACCTTCGGCTTCAAGTCTTTCCGCAAGTTCAGCGCCGCCCTGTTCAGCGATTTCTCCCGCCACAAATACGTGGACGAAGTCTGGCTTGATGTATTTGAGAATCCGGGTGTAGTGAGTGATAAGGAGCACCCCAATGTCATTCGAGTCCTTGATTCTGTTGACACCTTCGGCAACTACGCGAAGAGCGTCGACATCAAGACCCGAATCGGTCTCATCTAGAACAGCGAACTTTGGCTTGAGCAGCTCCATCTGTAAGATCTCGTGACGCTTTTTCTCACCGCCCGAGAAACCCTCATTAACGTTTCTCTCAGTAAATGCCGAATCCATTTTTAGATTCTCCATCGCCAAACGAACATCTTGGATCCAGGTCCGAAGCGCGGGAGCTTTACCGTCAACTGCTGTTTTTGCGGTTCTCAGGAAGTTAGAAACGCTAACTCCTGGAATCTCAACTGGATACTGCATTGCAAGAAACAATCCCGCACGAGCTCTCTCGTCTACCGACATCTCTAAGACATCCGCGCCATCTAGAAGAATTTGACCTTGGGTGACTTGATACTTTGGGTGGCCGGCAATTGAGTAAGCCAAAGTGGACTTCCCCGAGCCATTTGGTCCCATCACGGCGTGAGTTTCTCCGCTATTGATTGTCAGGTCTACTCCCCTGAGAATTTCTTTAGTTCCCTGATCGGTATCAACTGATACGTGCAGGTCCTTGATTTCTAGCTTTGCCATTATTTACTCACTGTCCTTGTCGATTTCTATAAACACTTCTCCATTTTCAACGATGACCTCGTAGGCTGCCACTGGTTCGTAAGCAGGGAGCGTGAGTGGAGCTCCAGTGTCAACTGAGAACTTTGCTCCGTGAGCCCAGCACTCTATTGTGTCGTTGTCAACGAATCCCTCACTCAGGGAAATCTCTCCGTGGGAACACTTGTCACCAAGAGCCTTGAACCTACCATCCTTAGTGTGAATAAGGGCAATGGCATCTTCTCCGACCTTGACCCTAAGGGCCTTGCCTGGCTTTATGTCTTCAACGTTGCAAATTCTGATTGCCATTACTTTACGGTCACCTCTAGTTCGTCTTCAATTGCTTGAGCTAGCCTGTCTTCCAGATCAGAGATCCCAATTTGCTGAACTATTTCCATTAGAAAACCACGAACCACTAAACGCCTTGCTTCAAGTTCGTCGATTCCTCGTGCCTGTAAGTAAAACAGTTGCTCGTCATCGAATCTACCGCTTGCGCTTGCGTGCCCGGCTCCCTGAATTTGCCCGGTCTCGATCTCAAGATTCGGCACTGAGTCGGCACGGGCGCCGTCTGTCAAAAGCAGGTTGCGGTTTAGCTCATAGGTGTCTGTTCCCTCAGCCGCTGCACGTATCAGTACATCTCCCACCCACACGGTGTGAGCCCTATCGCCCTGAAGAGCGCCTTTATAGGTGACTCGGGACTTGCAGTTCGGTTCCGAGTGATCCACGAAAATTCTGTGTTCTAGGTACTGACCGGCATCTGCAAAGTAAAGCCCGTAGAGCTCGACATCGCCTCCTGGAGCGCCGAAGTACGCAGACGGTGTGACGCGAACCACCGAACCTCCTAGGGAAACCACGATGTGCTTAAACTTTGAGTTTCTGCCAAGTTTTGCAAACTGCGCTGATGAGTGGATTGACTTAGTGTTCCACTCCTGAATGCTGACCAGAGTCAAAGTTGCCTCGTCATCAACAATCACTTCGATGTTTTCAGACAACACAGCGTCACCATGATGTTCAATAACGATTGTCGAGCTTGATCCGTTTGCTGCGTGAACGATGACATGCAGGGCAGCAGGGTCTGCTACCAGCGATTGAATCTGAACGGTTGATGGATCCTTTAGTAAGGCGTCCTTTGGCACTGCAATTAGGTAGGCAGCCTTTGCCGCTTCCCAGCCTGCTGCCGAGACTCGATCTTCCGGGATACCGGCAGATCCAAACAGTGCATGATCTGATTCAACCCAAGAGGTCTCAACACCATCTGCGGTGATTGCGGTTATGTCACCCGAAAACTCATCCAGGCCTGCTTGATCTAATCCGCCGAGCTCGCTCGAACCGATGTAGCGCCACTGCTCCTCGCGAGTTGAAATATCTGCGAAGTCCTCGAGTTTGGTTGATTTGACTCTTTCCGAGCGTGTTTGTATCGGTACACCGAAGCCATGAGAATGCTCTGACAATCCATGCTGGATTGTCTTTGAAGCGCCTGTCACTATCCGACAGCCCCTTCC
>CAXNHQ010000091.1:0-4328 GCA_964202285.1 Rhodoluna sp.
TCTGCTGCATTTTCTGGTCAGCACAGCGGAGAGTCCAAACCTCAGTTTGACTTGTCTACGCTCTTGGTCGGACCGTTTGGAGCATCAGCTGCAGAGCCCGCAGTAACTCCAAACAGCTCATTCACATCGGAGGCCGTTGCCAGCCACGCATCGGGGCAAGACTGCTGGAGTGCGATAAACGGGCAAGTGTATGACCTTACTTCATACGTTTCTCAGCACCCAGGCGGCGCAGCACTCATCAACGCAATTTGCGGCAAGGACGGTTCAGCCGCTTTTTCTGGTCAGCACGCTGGAGCTAGCACACCAGCAAATGTTCTGGCTGCATTTGCTCTTGGACCGCTAGCTTCAGGCTCATCTCTGCCACCTGCCCAGGTTCAATACGGCGAAGAAGAGGGCGAAGAAGAAGACGGCGATGATGACTAACATCCCTATTCGCTCGCTATCAGCTTTATTCGGAAACGCGCTTTGTCGATAATCACCCGAGCAGAAGTAACTAAATGAAAAAGCGACGTTGGCTGATTTACACAGGACTTGGTTTGGCTTTGGCCGGGGTAACTGCTGCAATTGCAATACCGGCTCTAAACCAAACAATTGACTACGAAACCTTCGAGGTTGTGCCAACAGCCGTAGTGAAAACAGTTTCAGCTAACGGTCAGCTTGCCGAATCAAAACTTTTAGCTTATGGACCAAGCCAAGAGCCAGTGCTAATTGCATCCAATGGATCTCAGATTGTTCCGGCTCAGTTTGGGGTTAGCTTAGAGATCAATCAAATTGAAGTTTCCGAAGGCGCGAGTGTTGCCGAGGGTGATTTGCTATATACGTTTAATAACGCGCAAGGAAGGTCAGTTCAGGTGGAAGCAATTTCGGCAGGAATTGTTAGATCCATTGACACTGCTGCAGGGCTTAGAACCTCTGGACAAGTTCTAAGCATTGGTAGTGCACAGCCCATCGTTTCTGTTTTCGCCAGTGAGTATGACGCTGATCTTTTGAACCCTGGCCAAAAAGCCACCATCGAACTAGATGCCATCGATGCTGTGTTTGAAGGTGCCGTTATTTCAATCGGTCAAGTGGCAAAGTCTGTTAGCGGGATCAAGCAGTACGAGGTCTTGGTGGAAGTCACAGAAATTCCTTCCGGTGCAAGATTCGGCATGAGCGCCACAGCAGTTATTGAAGTCGAAAGATCTGCTGATGTTCTGGCGATACCGATGGGAGCTCTCATTGGAGAACTACCTGAAGTCCAGCTCCTAAAGGTAGACGAAGCAGGAAATCAAACTGTCGAAACTGTGAAAGTTGAACTTGGTATCAAGGGAGATAGCCTGGTTGAAATTACCTCCGGCCTAAGCGAGGGTGATCTAGTGATAGTCGGTATCTCTGGAGATGTTCCTGCGCCAGTAGAGTTTGGCCCTCCGCGTGGAGCCGGAAATAATGGCTAATGAGGTTGTTCGGTTAGAGAAGGTTCGTCGCGACTATCTAGTCGGCGATCAAATCACCACAGCACTAGACGGCATAGACCTAGTTATTGAACGCGGTGAGTTTGTTGCCATAGTGGGTCCATCTGGAAGCGGTAAGTCCACCATGATGAATCTCATTGGCTGCCTTGATAGACCAAGCTCCGGCTCAGTCTTGATTGCGGGCGATGCCACAAACTCCCTGACTGATAACCAGCTAACTAGCCTTCGCTCGAAGGCAATTGGTTTTGTGTTTCAGCAGTTTCAACTACTTCCAAATACCACGGCAATTGAAAATGTAATGGCGCCTTTGCTATACCAAGGCATTAGCTCAAAGCAAGCAAAGCGCTCTGCCTCAGAGATTCTTACCAAGCTCGGCCTTGGCGACAGATTGAATTTTGACAGGAATCGTCTTTCCGGAGGTCAGCAGCAAAGAGTTGCTATCGCAAGAGCTTTAGTTACCAGTCCAGACATAGTCCTAGCGGATGAGCCAACTGGAGCCCTGGATTCCAAAACAGGAGCCGCTGTGATTGATCTTCTAAAGGATCTACACAAAGAAGGCAGAACCATTGTTTTGATTACCCATGACCTGGAAATTGCTGCCAGTGCGCCAAGAAGAGTGTTCTTGCGTGATGGTCAAATAGAGCGCGACGAAAGAGGTGCCAGTTGAGAATTCTTGGAACTGCAGCTCTAGCGCTAAATAGAATTTGGGCCACCAAGGTCAGATCACTACTAACCATGCTTGGTGTTGTCATTGGTGTTGCCGCAATCGTTGCCCTTACATCAATTGTTGATGGAGCCTCTCAAGGGATCAATAAATCGCTTGCAACTCTTGGAACCAATCAGCTAAACATCACAGCGATGGCCCCAGATGCGCTTACTGAACTTGACGCTAATGCACTGGCTTCACTCGATGATGTTTCTGTCATGTTTGTTCAGTCTTCCAACGAGGGAACCATCGCAACAGGGGACACCAGGGTAAATGCCCGTTTAGTTGGAGTGTCCAAAGATTACTTTGAAGCCGTTAAGCCAGAGATAGCTCTTGGAGCATATCTTTCTAGTAGCTCACAGGCCCAAAGTGCCAAAGACGTAGTTTTTGGTGCAGACGCTGCTAACGACGTTGGCATAACTTCTGACATGCTTGGGCAAACAGTCAAACTAAACGGACAGGACTTTCGTTTGGTTGGGGTATTGGATGACCAGGCTGGCTTTGGTACCAGCGGACGAGTTTATGTGACTTTAGATTCTGCAAGGAAGCTGTTTAGTCAGTATCCATATGTATCAAGTATTGTGATTCAGGCCAACACCCCCGAACAAGTTGATGCTCTGCAGGTAACTGCAGATCAGTTGCTTCGGGAAAGATATGGTCTAGCAGCAGATACCGATGCCCGATACACAATCACCAACCAGGCCTCGTTGATTGCTGCGGTTAGTTCAATAACTGACACCCTAGGGCTGCTGTTGACTGGAATTGCTGCCATCAGCTTGATCGTTGGTGGAATCGGCATCATGAACATCATGCTGGTTTCGGTTCGAGAAAGAACCCGAGAAATTGGTGTTCGAAGAGCCATTGGTGCCAAGCAGTCAAACATCCTTACCCAGTTCCTTATTGAGGCAATTGTCCTTTCGCTTGCTGGTGGTGTGGTGGGGCTAATACTGGGTGAGATAGCCGCCTTCTTCCTGGCGATACTGGGTGACTGGGTGTTTTCTATCCGGCTAGATACAGTGTTGCTAGCTCTAGGATTTAGCTTGCTAGTTGGAGTGGTGTTTGGTGTTTGGCCAGCCAGGACAGCAGCCAAGCTTGAGCCGATTGATGCTCTGAGGTTCGAATAAGCCATTCGGTTTACCGTCCCCGAGATAGTAATCTTTTCTCCAAGGGAGATTCCATGAAAGCGCTGTTTATCCAACACGATCACGTGTCTCCGCTTGGTCCGGTCGGCGAAAGATTTCAACAGCTTGGTTTCGAGATTGAAACTTTGCTTGTGGTGCCAGAAGAGAAGTACCGGGAGCCCAACATTCAAGTTGATTTTCCCGACTACTCAAACTATGACGTAATCATTCCACTTGGTTCACCTTGGGGAGCTTGGGATGATGCCTGTATAGGTAATTGGTTACAGCCAGAACTGAACTGGATCAAAGCTGCTATTGAAGCCGATGTTGCTGTTCTTGGAATCTGCTTTGGCGGTCAACTCTTGGCAAGAGCCTTGGGTGGCTCTGTTGCTCCAGGACCCAGACCCGAACTTGGCTGGACATACATATTTAGCGACCAACCAAACCTTGTCTCTAATGGCCCATGGTTTCAGTTTCACTATGACTATTGGAAGGTGCCAGCGGGGGCCAAAGAGATTGCTCGAACCGCACTTGCTTCGCAAGCCTTCACCTACCGCAAGTCTTTAGCATTACAGTTTCACCCAGAATTGGACGTTGAAGTTTTAGAGGGCTGGTTGATCTGGGACGGTAACGATGAACTAGCCGAAGACGGTCAAGACCCAAAGATTGTTATGGAGCAAACCAAGGCCCTAGCTGCCGAGTCAAGGCAACGTGCGTTTGAACTCGTGGATAACTTTTTAGATCAGGTTGCAAAGCTACAGCCTGAGAAAATTACGAAGTAGCCAATCTTGGCCAGATTATCTTGGCCTATCGAAAGCTAGTGATCCTTATAGTGGTGTGACGTAGGCGCCGGAGATTCCGCCATCAACCAAGAAGGTCGAACCGGTAATAAACGAACTGTCATCAGATGCAAGGAACGCTACCGATGCTGCTAGTTCTTCCGGATTAGCAAATCTTCCAATTGGAATGTGGATTAGCCTACGAGCCGCGCGCTCTGGGTCCTTGGCAAACAGTTCCTGCAACAGGGGTGTGTTTACAGGTCCTGGGCAA
>CAXNHQ010000092.1:0-4310 GCA_964202285.1 Rhodoluna sp.
CGAAGGATCGGGCTGTGCAAGCATGTCAGCCTCGTAGGCGCGGGAAAGACCCTCGATTGCGGAGCCATCAAATCCCAGCCCCTCAGCGAAAGCGCCCTCAACTTCGGCAGGAGCAACGGCTACCATCTTGAGTGTTCCGGCAACGTCAGTGAACCAAAGTCGAACGAACTTTACGCCTCGCTCTTCTATAGTCCGAAGCACAAAATCGCGCTGCTTATCCATGCAAAAACCTCTTCCTTACCTGCTACTAGGCTAATACTTATGCCCACTCTTCGCCTAGCCATGGCCCAGATAAACCCCACTGTGGGCGACCTGGTGGGAAATAGTCAACAGATTTTAGAGAAAGTTCGTCAGGCTCAAGAAATGGGCGCGAACCTGGTGCTGTTTCCTGAGATGGTGCTAACTGGCTATCCGATTG
The DNA here is from genome assembly GCA_964202285.1 of Rhodoluna sp. Classification (GTDB taxonomy): domain Bacteria; phylum Actinomycetota; class Actinomycetes; order Actinomycetales; family Microbacteriaceae; genus Rhodoluna. Next base: position 419 of record CAXNHQ010000092.1, read on the forward strand.
AAGATCTAGCACTAAGCAGGGATTTTTTGCTGGAATCCGAGAAGTCATTAGAAGCTCTCGCCTCTGAATTAGCACACCTTGGTCATGGCCAGATGCGAGTGGTAGTGGGACACCCAGCCTTGGCCAAAACACCCTCTGCTTGGGCTATCGGTCAAAACTGTGCCAGCTTGATTTTTGACGGCAAGGTGCAGGCCCGATACGCAAAACACCACCTTCCGAACTACTCCGTCTTTGACGAGTTTCGAGTTTTTGTTCCAGGTAATGAGTTGTTGGTCTTTGAGCTTAATGGCCTAAAAATTGCAACCGTAATCTGCGAGGACATTTGGCAAACAGGCGGGCCCGTAGCCAAGATATCTGAGAACGATGTCGATTTAACTCTTGTACTAAACGGCTCTCCCTTCGAGCGCTCAAAGATAGACACCCGGTTAGAGCTAGTGCAATCAATTGCTACTAAGCACTCCAGCGCAGTGGCCTACGTGAATCTGGTGGGAGGCGAAGACGACCTGGTGTTTGATGGCAACAGTTTCTTGATTGACTCACACGGCAAGGTAGTTTCTCGAGCTAAGCAATTTGAAGAAGACTTGCTGGTTGTTGAGATTCAATCAAAGAGTGAAATTCGTCAAATGTCTTCATCGACAGGCACTCAAAGTGACCACGCTCAGATTTGGAATGCTCTTGTGCTTGGAGTTAGAGACTACGTTCACAAAAATGGTTTCAAATCAGTTGTCCTTGGGCTTTCCGGTGGTATCGATTCAGCGGTGTGTGCCGCTATCGCTGTTGACGCAATTGGTGCAGACAACGTGTACGGAGTTTCACTGCCAAGCAAGTACTCATCCGACCACTCTCTGTCGGACGCGGCAACCCTTGCGAAAAATACCGGCTTAATGTATTCAACCGAGGCCATTGAACCCTACGTTGAGCAATTCGTTAGCAAGTTGGCGCTCCAAGGGCTGGCTGAAGAGAATTTGCAGGCTCGGGTGCGGGCATTGATACTTATGGCAAAATCCAATACCGATGGTCACTTACTGCTTTCAACCGGAAATAAGACCGAACTGGCTGTTGGCTATTCGACCATTTATGGCGATGCAGCTGGAGGTTATGCGCCAATTAAGGATGTTGAGAAGACGTTGGTCTGGGATCTGGCCAGATATCGAAATGAGCTTGCGGTACAAAACAAGCAAACTCCCCCGATTCCTGAGTCATCAATAAACAAACCGCCTTCTGCCGAGCTTCGAGCCAACCAATTAGATCAAGACAATTTGCCTGAATACGAGATTTTGGATCGGATTCTTGAGCTGCACATCGAGCAGCGCAAGTCGGAATCAGAAATTGTCGCTGGGGGTTTTGATGCAGCGACTGTGTCGGCTGTAATCAAACTAGTGTCTGCTTCCGAATGGAAACGGCGCCAGAGTGCTATTGGCCCGAGAATAACTAAACTTGCCTTTGGGCGAGAACGAAGATTTCCAATCACCCGTTGGTCAAAGTAGGAGATAACTTGGCAGGCGAAATCAAAAAAGTCAGAACAAGCACGCTAAGCGAGCTCAAATCAAGTGGCACAAAGTTTTCTTGCCTAACTAGCTACGATGCAACCACAGCCCAAATCTTCGACGAAGCCGGAATAGAAGTCATTTTGATTGGCGATTCCGCTGGAAATACAGTTTTGGGTCATGACAGCACGCTAGAGATCACTGTTCAAGAGATGATCAGCCTTGGAAAAGGCGTTAGCTCTGCGGTCAAGCGGGCACTGGTGGTAATTGACATGCCATTTGGTTCCTATGAGGTGTCAGCAACGCAGGCAGTGGAAAATGCAATTTTACTGATGAAGCAATCCGGTGCTGCAGCCGTCAAGCTTGAAGGTGGCAGCGAGAGATCGGCCCAGGTAGAAGCAATAGTTTCTGCTGGGATCCCCGTTATGGGTCACCTTGGCTTCACGCCGCAGTCTGTCCACGCTCTTGGCGGTTTCAAAGTACAAGGTCGCGGCGAAGAAGCAGTGAAATTAGAACAGGATGCAATAGCGCTTCAGAAGGCCGGAGTGTTCGCGATTGTCCTTGAAATGGTTCCCGCAGACCTTGCCCGGCAAGTTACCGATGTTGTTTCGGTTCCAACTATAGGAATCGGTGCAGGAAACGCAACAGATGGTCAGATTCTGGTTTGGCAGGATTTTGCGGGATTATCTTCTGGAAATAGGAAGTTTGTAAAGCAGTACGCAAACATCAGAGCCGAGCTCGACCAAGCAGCTAGAAAGTATCGTTCTGAAGTATTGTCAGGCGAGTTTCCAGGAAACGAGCATTCGTTCGAAAGCTAGTCCTCAAGCTTTTCTTGCTCAAGCCAGGCTTGGGAGCGGAGCCTTACGATTTCCTCGGCATTTTTTGCCTCATGCTCTGTTTCGAATGGACCAATCCGGTCAATGGAAGAGCTTTTCAGGCCGAACTCAACTTGTTTAGTTTTGGTGTTGAACCAATACTTTGAATCTTCAGTCATGAACTCCTCCTCTATAGCGAGCCTAGTGGTGGAGTTTCAATAGACTAGAAACATGCCTCGCAACAATGACACCGGTTGGCTCATGCCCGGGGTGGTTACAAAACAACTTGATGTTCCAGCGGCAATAGTGAGGCCGGAATACGTAGGCAAGAACTCCCCCTCCGAATGGACTGGAGGCCACGTCAAGAATCCTGAGCAAGTGGAAAAGATTCGCGCTGCTGGAAAGTTAGCGGCGCAGGCGATAGAACTGGCCGGAAGCCAGATTACTCCTGGAATGAGCACTGACGAGTTGGATGTTATTGTCCACGAATTTCTAGTTTCCAACGGTGCCTACCCTTCGACGTTGGGTTACCGAGGCTTCCCAAAATCTTGCTGCACATCCGTCAATGAAATTATCTGCCACGGGATCCCAGATGATCTGGAGATTAGAGATGGTGACATCGTCAATATAGATGTCACTGCATACCTAGACGGGTTCCATGGGGATAGCAACGTGACTTTCAAGGTTGGTCAGGTTTCTGAGGAGGTATCTCTTCTTGTTGATAGAACAAAAGAGGCACTGGATCGGGCCATCGCCTCGGTGATGCCAGGTCGAGCCATTAACGTTATCGGTCGAACCATCGAATCGTTTGCGAAAAGATTCAACTACGGCGTGGTGCGCGATTTTACTGGCCATGGAATCGGCGAGGCTTTTCATTCAGGATTGGTGATACCGCACTACGACGCGGCTCCACATTACTCAAACACCATGGAAGTTGGGATGGTTTTCACAATAGAGCCCATGCTCACTTTGGGTACACACGAATGGGACATGTGGGCAGACGGCTGGACAGTTGCAACCAGGGACAAGAGCATCACCGCTCAGTTTGAACACACTCTGGTTGTAACCGAATCAGGAGCCCAAATTCTTACGCTGCCCTAAAATGGGACAAGTATGAAGCACGCAATCGGCATAGACATTGGTGGAACCGGCATCAAGGGTGCCCTGGTAAACCTAAAAAAAGGTGAGCTCGAAACAGAGCGATTGCGATTCGACACACCTGATGGCGGAAAACCTAGCAGCGTAGTTGACACAGTAGTGGAGCTTGTAAATCTAATCGATGCTCCTAAAGACACTCCGATTGGAATCTGCTTTCCCGCTCCAGTGAAACATGGAGTTACCCTGTCGGCAGCAAACGTCTCTGACGAGTGGATCGGATTGCAAGCAGGAAAGCTTTTCTCCAAGGCCTTGGGCGGGGACGTTGTGTTACTTAATGATGCCGACGCAGCCGGTGTTGCGGAAATTAAATTTGGTGCAGGTCAAGGTGAAAACGGGCTTATTCTGATGTGCACATTGGGAACAGGTATTGGGTCGGCTCTATTTATGAACGGAAAGTTAATTCCAAACACTGAGCTTGGCCATATTGAGATT